>NZ_MUFJ01000020.1:0-71755 GCF_001996245.1 Salinivibrio sp. MA607
GAATAAGAGAGGCTGTTTTATGTACCTATGGGAATAAGGATGGTTACGCTTGTTTTAAGGTATCCTTGTGAGATATAAAATAAAAAAATATAATATTCAAATACTTATGTTTTTAGTGTTGCATTTTGATGTCAGATCTATGTCATAAAAATGCATAAAATATGCTCGCCGTCATATTATTCGTATTAAAAATTAAGTCGTGATTGATATTTTTCTCTGCGTATTTAGTCTGGAGGTGTGGTTACACGAAATGTGTAAGCAGCGGGGTGAAAACATGACATGAATGTTTATGTTTTCGAATCGGTTTTGCACTCGATAAAACTTAATAACCCAACGGGGCAAGACCTCATCTTGCAGGCAGCAGGAGTATTTCATGAACAAAGTTTTTAAACACACACTTTTGGGCACACTGGTCGCTATTGGTTCAACAGGCGCGATAGCAGCTGATCATGACAATGTGGTTGGCGTGTTGAGTGATTATAATGTTGATATCTATGGTGTTGCTGCAATTTCCGCATTTTATCAAGAGGATAACAACGGTTACGATTACGAGAATGAGTCTCGAATTGGATTCCGGGCGGGAAAAGACTTCAATGAAGATGTTTATATCTTTATGCAAATTGAGTCAGGTTATGTGGGTGAAGATGGTACAGGCTCGACACTTGGCGGACGTGATACCTTTATCGGTATGAAAGGCGATTGGGGTCAGGTGCGCTTTGGTCGAATGCTTACGCCTTTGTATGAAGTGGTGGACTGGCCCTATTCAAACCCAGGGTTAGGCCGTGTCTTCGACTGGGGTGCGGACACTAAGTCGCATTATGATCGTAAAGGCGATATCGCACGCTATGACTCACCAGACTTCGATGGTTTTAGTTTCGATGTGTCTGTTGGACGTGGCGATAAAGATGTCAACGGCTCAAACCATTTTGGCGCTGCGGCACACTATACTGTGGCAGAGGCCTTTACGTTGCACGGCGGTTACGAATACAACTCGAACTACTCTGATGACATTGATACTCAAGCCTATTTAGCCGGGGTTGAGATCCCACTTCCTGGCGGATTTAAGGTGTCTGCAGCCTATAAATACAATGATGGTGTATACAAGACAGATGGTGTCAACAAAGATACTGAGGCAGAACAAGAACAAGTGTCAGTAGTCGGTGAATACTGGAGTGGTCCATGGGGCTATCGTCTTGGTTATGCAGCGAATGGTGACTCCGATCTTGATAATAACGCGAATGTTGATGACAGCGAATCAGTGATTGCGGGTCAATTAATGTATTCTCATAACGGTTTCTTACCGTATTTACGCGTTGGTCAACATGATGCCTATAACGCCGACGAGAAAAGTGCCTTTGCCCGTGTGGGGATTGAATACAACTTTTAGTCTACAGCTTTGCCTTTCTATTTTTCGCCGGCCAGGAAGGCCGGCTTTTTTGCTTCCAATAAGGGTGGTTTATGAACATTTATTTACGTCTGATTACTGCTTCTAGTTGTTTATTGATGGTTGGTTGCGCGAGCTACGATTCGTCTAGTGAGTTTGACGATGTGGTGAAATCAATCAAAGAGCGGCACCACTATGTACAAATCGCAACAAAATCGATCACGCCAGATACGCAAGCGTTGGTAGGTGCCGATATTGTTAAAGCAGCGTCCCATTATGTGGGTAATTACGCTACCGGCGATGTGGATAAAGCTGAACTAGCTTCTTCAAAACTCATCACAGAAGTATCTTTTTTTAAAAATTATCAAGAGTTTAATTCGGTAACGATCAACGGAGAAGCCATTCAACTAGAAAATATGCGTGTAACATCAGAGTCTTGCACCGAACATTGTGTAACCACGCAATATGTCGCGTTCCCATTGTCTCCCGAAACCGTGGCGAACTGGCCTGAGTCAAACGTACGCTTTATCTTTAACAGTTCAGGCGGTGGTAATCGTGTGCAGTTTTCTATCCCTAAAGCGTATTTTACCGCCGCGAATCAAGAAGCGGCGCGGGTAGTGGGAAAAAGGATTAATCCGTCCTTGGTTGCTAGTGGTGCTGAAACGAGCGAAAAAGTGGCACAGAAGCCTGAAGCGATGATTGATTATTGGTATCAAAAAGCCAATGAATCTGACCGTAACGCATTTGCCGATTGGGCGTTTGCTAATCGTGATGGTAGTGGCACACTGCCAACCACCCAGAGTCAGCCTTTGCAGATGATGGGGTACTGGTATCAACAAGCGACACCCACCTCACGCAAAGCGATCCTCACTTGGTTGCTTAACCAGTCTTAGCTTTTTATCAAACCTTGAATGTGCTGTGCAATCAAATCGCACAAGGTTGCCAGCGCATTTTGATGAGCATGATCGAGCGGGTAAGACGCATTGAGCCGAAAGCAATGCGCAAACTGTGCGTGCGTGGCAAACATATTACCCGGTGCGATACTGATATGATGTTTGAGCGCAAGGTGGTACAGCGCGGTGGTATTACTGCCTTTGGGCAATGCAATCCATAAAAAGTATCCGCCTTGACTGTTGACTACCTCAACATCTCGGGGCAAGTGGTCAATAAGAAATTGATATGTCGCTTTTTTTCGCTTGGCGAGTGTGCGGCGCAGTTGCTTTAAGTGGTGCTCGTAGTTTCGGTTGTGTAAGTAGTGCGCGACGGCAAGCTGAATCGGGACGCTGGTGGTCACTGTGCTCATCAGTTGGAGCTTTTGTAGCTTCTGGGCTTGATCACCTGCCGCAACCCAGCCGAGGCGAAAGGCATCGACCAGCGTTTTTGAAAACGATGAGCAGTGCAAGACATGGCCACTGCTATCGAAGACATGGCCACTGCTATCGAATGCTTTGGTGGGCAGTGGTTTGTGCTCACCCTCGTAGAGCTCGCCATATACATCATCTTCGATTAAGTAAACCTGATAGCGTTTAACTAGATCGGCTAGACGCGCTTTCTTCTCGTTTGACAGCGAATAACCCAACGGGTTTTGATGATTGCTCATTAACCAGCAAGCGCGAATCGGGTGAGTTTGCAAGACGCGTTCTAAGGCATCAAGGTCAATGCCTTCGGTGGGATGCGTTCTGATCGCCATCGCTTTCAGCCCCCTATTTTCAAGTGCTTGTAACGCGCCGTAAAACGCGGGGCTTTCTACCGCGACCCAGTCACCAGGCTGAGTGACCGCGCGTAAGCTAAGGTTGAGTGCATCTAGCCCGCCGGCGGTAATCACTATCTCATCGGGAGAGACTTGCATCCCCTGTGCCGCATAGCGCTGGGCAATCAGGTGGCGCAGTTGAGCATTGCCCGGAGGGAGATTATCGACCACGCTGTGAATGGACATAAAGCGTACCGCGGTGGTGAGCGAACGGTTTACTTGGTGGCGGGGAGCAAGCAGGGGATCGACATACGCATGCCCATAACTCGCCATGCCGGGGGAGCGGCTGGCTTGCAACACATCGAAAATGTAGTCATTAATATCCACCGATTCAGTAGGATGGATGGCACTGTCTGACCCATTCTGGGTAAGCTCGGCATGGGGGGCGACGCGGTAGCCTGAGCGGGACTGAGAAACAATCCAACCTTGGCTTTCTAGCAGTTGATAGGCTTGTAGCACTGTCATCATACTCAAACCTGAATAAGCGGCCTGTTTTCTAAGAGAGGGGAGCTTTTCTCCAACGTGCCAAATGCCGGTCTGAATTTGTTGTTTTATCTGTTCACTAAGCTGTTGATACTTAGACACGTTTTCACCATAGGGACGGCTGACTTACTGAGACTATAACACTGCATAAAGTAGACTGTTATAGTTTAATCTGATACGTCTGTATATGGGCACATTGATCGTGGGCTTCTACCATGCGCGTTAGTCTAATCACTAAAGTGGACTTCACGTATGTTTGGTCTTGATGCATTTATGTTGGCCCGTATTCAATTTGCGTTTACGGTTTCTTTTCACATTATTTTCCCCGCGATTACCATTGGTCTCGCCTGCTATCTCGCGGTGCTCGAGGGGTTGTGGCTTAAAACGCGCGAGCGTGAGTATAAAACGCTTTACCTTTTCTGGTCGAAAATCTTCGCAGTAAATTTCGGGATGGGCGTGGTGTCTGGGTTGGTCATGGCGTACCAATTTGGCACGAACTGGAGTGGCTTCTCGGAATTTGCGGGCAGCATCACCGGCCCACTGCTGACCTATGAGGTGCTGACGGCTTTCTTTCTCGAAGCCGGCTTTCTTGGTGTCATGCTATTTGGCTGGCAGCGTGTTGGCGATCGTTTGCACTTTTTTGCCACCTCGATGGTCGCGCTGGGGACCGTGATCTCTGCCTTCTGGATTTTAGCCTCCAACAGTTGGATGCACACCCCACAAGGGCATGAAGTGGTTAATGGTCAAGTAGTGCCTGTGGATTGGTTCGCGGTGGTCTTTAATCCCTCTTTTCCTTATCGCTTGGCGCACATGGTCGTCGCGGCGTTTTTATCCAGTGCGTTATTTGTTGGCGCGTCGGCGGCGTGGCACCTGCTCAAAGGGCAGCGCAGCCCAGCCGTGAAGCGGATGTTTTCGATGTCGATGTGGATGCTGTTATTCACCGCGCCCATTCAAGCCTTTATCGGAGATTTACACGGCTTGAATACCTTGGAATATCAGCCCGCTAAGATTGCAGCGATGGAAGGGCATTGGGACAACAGTCATGGAGAACCCACGCCTCTCATTTTGTTTGGCCTGCCGGATATGGAAGATGAAACCACCCACTATAAAGTGGAAATCCCCTATCTGGGCAGTCTGATCTTACAGCATAGTTTGACCGAGCAAATTCCTGCGCTAAAAGAATTTCCTACTGAAGACCGGCCTAACTCCCCGGTAGTTTTCTGGGCTTTTCGCCTGATGGTAGGTTTAGGGCTATTGATGATCACGCTTGGCATATTAGGGGCGTGGCAGCGCTATAAAGGACACCTGTTTGAACATCAGGGATTGCTTCGTTTCGCGTTCTATATGGGGCCAGCAGGCCTAATCGCCATTCTTTCCGGCTGGGTGACCACCGAGGTCGGACGCCAACCTTGGGTTGTGCATGGTCTGCTACGCACCCAGGATGCGGTCTCTGCGCACGGTGATTTGCATATGAGTATCAGCTTGATCAGCTTCTTTGTTGTGTATGGCTTAGTCTTTGGGTTGGGGTATATCTATATGATCCATCAAATTAAATTAGGCCCGGATCAACATGATGACACGCCCCATGAACCGTTAACTGTCTCTGGCCGTGTGTAAGGGGGAAACATGGATTTAGCAATGATTTGGTTTGGCATTATCGTGTTTGCTACCTTGATGTACATCGTGATGGACGGGTTTGATCTGGGTATCGGGATTCTGATGCCGTTTGTCAGTTATCGAGAAGAGCGCGACTTGATGGTGAATAGTGTAGCACCCGTGTGGGATGGCAATGAAACCTGGTTGGTTCTGGGGGGCGCCGCACTATTTGGAGCCTTCCCGTTGGCGTATGCGGTCATTGTTGATGCGTTAACGATCCCACTTACCTTAATGCTGGTGGCACTCATTTTTCGCGGTGTGGCGTTTGAATTCCGTTTCAAGGCATTGCCCGGGCACCATGGTTTTTGGGATACCGCTTTTATGGCTGGGTCTATTTTTGCCACTTTCTTTCAAGGGGTCACCGTGGGTGCAGTGATTGAAGGCTTCCCCGTAGAGGGACGCACCTTTGCCGGTGGCGGACTCGATTGGCTGGCTCCGTTTCCGATTTTCTGTGGTGTTGGGTTAGTCATTGCTTATGGCCTGTTGGGTGCCACTTGGCTCATCATGAAAACTGAACACCAACTACAACTGCGTATGTATCATCTGAGCCGTCGATTAGTGGCGCTGATGGCATTATGCATCGCGATAGTAAGTGTTTGGACACCGTTGGCGTATCCGGGGATTGCAGACCGTTGGTTTAGTATGCCGAACCTTTTTGCGCTCTCACCGGTTCCTCTTTTTACCGCTTTTTGTTTGTTGCGGTTATGGCGTGCGCGTCCTGAGCATGCCCATCACCGTCCTTTTTTAATGGCGTTGTGTATTACTTTACTCGGATTTATTGGCCTGGGAATTAGTATTTGGCCGCACATTATTCCACCCAGCATTACGATCTGGCAGGCAGCCTCACCACAACAAAGCTTGCAGTTTATGCTAGTCGGCGCGGTGTTTATCATCCCTGTTATTTTGATGTACACCTACTGGAGTTACCGCGTATTTAGCGGCAAAGTGAATCCCGATGAGGCTTATCACTAATGGCTGACACCACAAAACCCACTTGGCAGCGATGGCTTTGGTTGGTCGGCATCTGGGTAGCAAGCGTAGCTGCGCTCGGAGCTGTTTCTTGGTTATTTAGGGTCTTGATGCAAGCGGCAGGATTCCAAAGCTAACGGCTCAAGGGAACTACCATGCAGCGAACCAGGGTGTTCTGCACCTTATAAACAGCACTAGACAGCAACCAAGATGGTTCTAATTCGCCCTAGGCTGAAGGTACATATGGCACAGTGGGATGATTTGTGTGTACGAATGCCGATGGTACTATACGCGAGTAGCTTGGCACAGTGACTCGTGAGGCTCCGGTGCCAAGTTACAAGCGTTCATCGGCTTTTCTTTCTTCGCTAAGGTACATTATGATCACACTCGAGCCTTACCAATTAATCGACGCCAACTTCTTCCCATGGAGACCAATCTATTTGGACGTAGCCCAAGCGCTCTCTACCCAGATTTCTACATCTCGCATTGATGTGCTGCATTTTGGTTCAACGTCTGCCAAAGTTGGCGGTAAAGGGATCATTGATTTATCGATTCTGTATTATCCGGGAGAGCGCGAGAACGCTGTGGATCACCTCTACGCGTTAGGCTTCCAAGATCAGCACAGTGATCAGCCTTTTCCAGCGCACCGTCCTCGTAAAGATGCGTCAGTGACTTATCAAGGTGAACGTTTTTTGATACATGCACATGTGATTGAAAAAGACAGTGAAGAGTATCATCGCCAACTCGCGTACAAGCAACACTTGCTCGACAACCCAGATGTCCGGATTAAGTACGAAAACACCAAACATGCAATACTAGCCCAAGGAGTGCGCGATCAAGATGTTTATGTGAAGCATAAAGCACCCTATGTCAAAGATGTATTGGCTAAGTTAAACGTAAAGTGAGTGAAATTTAACCGGCTTGGGTGAATTATCTACACTTGACACGGCACAAGAAAAAAAAGATTGATTTATATTGGAAAATCATTAAATTAGACCGCGTCTATGAGGTGCGCCCCGGTGGTGGAATTGGTAGACACAAGGGATTTAAAATCCCTCGACGTTCGCGTTGTGCCGGTTCAAGTCCGGCCCGGGGCACCATAGCACTCATAGCCTGTGACATCATCATGTCACATCCCTTCCAAGTTCCATTTCTGTTTTATTGAAGCACTCATTCATATTAAGCAACAAATCAGCTGTATTGCCATGATGTTAATAGGCCATTAATTGTGCTTCTTATTCGCTTTTATCGTTCCTTATTGCTCCATTTTCTCCCGTAAACTAGTTAAAAAGAATCCTCATGCGCTCATTAAGCGATATATTCTATTTTTTCTATCATAATCGGCACCGCTGTCTAGATTGCTGACTAATATTGATATGTTGGTTAGTAGTGATAATAAAAAGGGACAGTGTATGCGTTGGCAAACTCTTTCAATCAGAAAGCGGATTTATATCGTTCTCTCCACCATTTTAGTGCTCAGCACGCTGATTGCGATGGTGCAACAAGCGATGTTATCAGCAAACAAACAGCTTGATGATTTAAAAAATATCATTCTGCCTAGTCAGTTACGTGGGTTGGCATTTGAGATCAGTAATGAACTGCAGCCAGCAATTACGGGCTCTAACTTTCTTGCTCATCATTCGGGGTTAATCGATTGGGTGGATAATGGCGGAGACTTATCTAATCTCGCGCCAATTCATCAGGCACTTTCCAACGCGAAAACGCGTCTTGGTGCAGATAATGCGTTTGCGACGATAGACACAGAGCAAGGCAAGTATATTTTTACCTATGATGGTGAGCATCGGAGCAGCTCGATGCAGACCTACCCTTATCGTGATTTCTACCCCAATTTTTTGAATAAAAATCAACCTTATGAGCTGAATATGAATCGCGATGTGAATAACAGCGAATATGTGATTTTTATTAATTATCGGAGTGTCCCTGTCAACGCTGCTACCGGTCAGCCTTATGTGGTGGCGGGTGTCGGCTTTAATGTCAGCAGTTTGGTTAATCTCGTGCAGGGTTTTCGCATTGGAGAGCAAGGGCGTGCGATGTTAGCCGCGCGCGACGGCAGCGTAGAGGTGGCACCAACGGACTCCGCACTGAATGCAGACAACGCCAATCGCTTTCAGCAAGCGGTGACGAAAGGAGCCAATAAACCGGTTATTAGCGAAGTAACTATTGATGATAAAGCATTTTTTGTTGGATCTTACTGGCTAGCAGACTTAGATCGCTTTGTGGTGGTTGAAATCCCCAAAGCACAAATAACGCAACCCATCTTGAATCAGTTTATCCAGTCTTTGTTAGTAACCTTGGTGTTTATTGCCATTGCGTTGCTTGTCACGCACTGGGTGATCAGTAATTTGACCCAACCGATCAAGCAACTCTCAGGTGAAGTCGATGAAATTGCCAATAAACTCGATTTGGGTCATCAGATATCAGTAAAAGATCAGGCCGAAGTCGGACGTCTTGCCAATAAAATTAACGGTCTATTAGCGCGTATTCGTGACGCATTGCAGGCAGTGAACCATACCGTTGACGAGTCGCAATCCGCATTTGGGGTACTAAAACAGCAAGCCCACGAAGTGAATCAGGCAGGGATGGTGCAGCAACAATCGCTGCAAACTATCTCTGCGGCCAGCCAAGATATTACTGAAATTACCACTGAGGTGACGGATTCGGCAAATCACGCCGGCGAGCTGTCTCAGGCTGGGAATGCGGCGCTTAAAGAGGCCTTGAGTGGTATGCATACCAGTTTGCGGCATATTGAGCAACTGGGTGAAAACATGACCTCGAGCCAAACTAGCTTGGATGAGCTCAACCACCATATTGAGAATATTCTTCGCGTGCTTGAAGTGATTAGTGCCATTTCCGAACAAACCAATTTACTGGCACTTAACGCGGCGATAGAAGCCGCACGCGCGGGGGAGCATGGCCGCGGCTTTGCGGTGGTTGCTGATGAAGTGCGCTCGCTGTCACAACGTACCGGTGAGTCGACCAGTGAGATCCAAGAAATCATCAATCAGCTTCGTGCTGCATCCGACAATGTAACCGGACAAATTAATCAAGTGAGCCAAGATAGTCAGAATAGTCTTGATACTCACCAAAAAGCGGTTGCGAATATGGACACCTTGGATAGCAACCTACAAACATTATTTGAGCACAATGCGCGGATCGCTGATGGTGCTAATCGACAAAGCAGCGCCGTGAATGAGATTAATCAAAGTATTGAAGAGTTAGCGCAGCAGGGAAGCCGCACCCAAGAGGTATTTGAACAAAGTGAACAAGCAGTGACCAGCTTTGATCAACGCATGAAGGAGTTAACCCAAAAAGTCAGTGCTTTTAATGGGTTGAGCAAGTAACTATACGAGGTGTCGCACACAAATGCTAACGCCTTTATTGCTTGTGTCTTTGCCGTGCTCCGGTAGGATAGCGCGAGGAGGGCGGCATGAATCTAACCCAAATTGATGCGTTTTGTGCAGTGGCAGACACCGGATCAGTGTCTGAAGCAGCACGTCAACTGGATGTGAATCGCTCACGTTTAAGTATGGCGATTAAAGCGCTAGAACAATCACTTAACGCCGAATTGTTCTATCGCACCGGTAACCGCCTAACACTGTCGGAAATCGGCAAAGCTGTGTACAAAGATTTCGAGAGCATATCGGTCACGGCGGCGCGTATTCGCCGTACTTGCGAGCAAGCGAACGCGGGATTTAATGCCGAAGTATGGATCGCGCGTGATGATGCCATTCCCGATCAACTTTGGCAGGATTGGGCCCATCAGCTTAACAAGCGCTTTACCGCGACCTCCTTTAACCTTGTGCTGGCCTCGAGCGGTGATTTGGCCAACTTGGTTGAAACCCAACAAGTCGACTTTGCGTTTGGGGTCGATTACGAGCGTATTGACGACCCTCGTATCAACTACCAACCGCTGGGTAAAATTCGCATGATGTCTGTATGTAACAGTGAGCATCCGTTGAGTCGACTACGTCGGGTCAGTGATGATCAACTACGTAACGCCATGCAAGCGGTAATGGTCTACCTCAACGAAAAAGACAATCCCGAGCTTCAACCCTTCTCACGCCGCTATATTGGCTTTTCTAGCTTTGAATATATGCTCAATACCATTTTGCAAGAAGAGGCATGGGGCGTGCTACCTGAGCCGCTGATCCGCAAACACCTCCGCGAGCAGCGCTTGGCTGTGATCAAGCATACTTACGGCCTCACGCAAGAAGACTATTGCCTGTTTACGGCGTCTGGTATGGCCGAACACCCTGGGATCCAATGGCTGAACGATAGCATTACTAACTATTTGTTTGATTTCTAGATCTTGTTTAATTTCTAAATCGTCTATTAAAAGTGATTTATATCATTGTCTTAGGCTGCTTTTTCGGGCGTTTTTAACTGACWCGAAAAAGTTTAAGATTTTCTGAGCGCACACATAGCGCTAGAATGCTTGCACTTGATTTCATCAACCCGGCTGATTGTCATCGAGCTTACTTGTTTTCATCGAGCCTACTTATTTTCATCTAGCCCACTTATTTGTCATCGAGCCTAATTATGACTACCTATCTTCGTTATCTGCCTTTTTCTCTCGCGGTCCTCGCGTGCTTAACCCCCTGGGTCACTTCGCCCATCGCTTTAGTACTCGGTTTTTTACTTACGTCTTTGGGCGGGGTACCCAGCGGATTACCGCTCACTAAGATCACTAAAAAGCTCCTCGCGTACTCTATCGTTGGACTGGGGTTTGGTATTCCTTTGCAAGAGGCGTTGGCGGTTACCGGCGACGGGATAGGGCTGATTATTGCCACCATTACGGGCACTCTGGTGTTTGGCACGATACTGGCCAAGCTGATCGGGTTGGATCGAAAAACGGGTCATTTAATTGCCTCGGGAACAGCTATTTGTGGCGGCAGTGCCATCGCGGCCGTCTCGCCCGCCATCAATGCCGATGATGAACAAATTGGCCTCGCGCTGGGCACCGTGTTTGTACTGAACTCGCTAGCGCTGTTTGTATTTCCGATGATTGGGCATGCGTTAGGGCTTGATCAGCATACCTTTGGGACTTGGGCGGCGATCGCGATTCACGATACATCATCGGTGGTGGGGGCGGCGTCTGCCTATGGTGAGCAAGCATTAACCACCGCCACGACACTCAAGCTTGCACGTGCATTATGGATTGTGCCTGTCGCCTTTGTCAGTGCACTGATGTTTCGTAGTCACGCCAAAAAAATCACTATTCCATTTTTTATTGTCTTTTATTGCTTAGCTATCGGCATCAGTGATGTGTTTGTGCAAGCACAACCGATTTACGATGTGATTTTCGCGGTGGCTAAGCAAGTGTTGGTGGTGTGCTTGTTCTTGATAGGCTGCAGTATCTCTATCGCCCAGCTACGTGCCGCAGGCCCCAAGCCCCTGTTTTTTGGCATTGCGCTATGGGTGATTATCTCTTGTTCGTCGCTTGCTTGGCTGCTCTTTACTGCTTAGTTGTCCGGTTTTGCTTCAGGATCACTCGTGCGGTGTGTCCTGAGGCAAACGGAGTACCGCGACCAATAAAAAAGCACTGAGTGCCGCAGCAAACTGCCACCATCCCGTGCTGGTCATTGCGAGAAAAAGCTGCAAGGTAATGGCAGCAAGCAAAATACCTTTCCTCATCTTCTTAGTCCATAAAGAATCTAAATGTGCGCTTAGTATGCGCAATAGTTATATAAGAGCAAAATGCGATTTTGCGCTATCTCATAACTAAAATGTGTTTAGGACACTGAGTGTCAAAAATACTGACAGTTGATTTTTGTTATAAATTATTGAAATTAAATGCCTTTCATTTTCCACCTAACGGGATGATGAAAACGCCAGCAAGTTCGCATTTGTAAAGCGGCGCAGTAGCACCAAGAATGTGTGCGTGTTTTCTACTTTTGGTGTTTTATGTCTCCTCAAAACGTGATCAATGAAAAGTCAGTCTTAGTGTTTTCGGCCCTTCTCGCATTGGGGTTTGCCATCGCTGGCCTGGCGGTCGGGTGGTTTGCTGGCTCTTTAGTGATTATGTTCGACGGTATCTACTCGTTGATTAGCCTAGTGTTAACTTTGTTGTCACTGGGCGCGTCATGGTATATCCACTCGCGCTATGCGAGGCCGATCACACGTGCGCTGCTCACTCCGCTTGTTGTCGCCATTAAAGGTGCCGTGATTATGCTGTTGGTGAGTTATTCCCTTTACGAAGCGGTATCATCCTTGGTCGAGGGCGGACGTGCGGTTAATCCGTCATTGGCGGTGTTATTTGGTATCGTCAACGTGGTGGGTTGCGGTTACGGATGGTGGATGATTGCGCGTAAAAATCAAGCAGGGCAAAGCCAGTTGGTGGAGGCGGAATCGCGCCAGTGGCAAATGGACACCTTATTAAGTCTCGCAGTCACCTTAGGCTTTTTAGGTGCTTGGTTAGTGGCGCATTCACCTTGGTCGGATTATGCGGTTTATGCGGACCCTATGATGATGGTATTGATGTCGTTCTACTTTATCAAAGTGCCGTTCATCATGGTGCGTAACGCGTTAAAAGAGCTCGCACCTGTCACGGTAAAGTGGTATCGCACCCGAACGATGGCAGTTTGACTGCAATACATATGGCGGCATTTAGCCGCCTCTTTATGCCATCTAGGCGGTATATCTATCGCACCGTTATCAACAGCCTGTCGTGCACCCGTCCGAATAGCCAAGTCACTACAACGCGAGTTTAGTGAGGTAGTGATGGCTTAACGTCAGTGAGCGTGCCAGCGGCTTGGGTAGGGTGTCGATTTCGAGGCTATCAAGCAGGTTTTTCACATGCAGCCCGAGTTCGGTATCACCACTGATACTGAGTTGGCGCTGGAAAAACAGCGTATCCGGATCGCAATAGTGAGTCGCCATTTTCAAAAACGCTAACCAACCTCCCTCGATACTGGCGTCTTCCTCCCCAGACAAGCGCACCAATAATTGGTTGTCTTCGTTGAGCGACACGAACCAATTCGCTTTGAGATCGCGCAAACCAATGCGAATGGTACGGCCAGCAAGAAAGTCGAACTCTTCCTCCGCCAGCGGCACGGCAAAAGCGGTATTCATCAATTTAGTCAACACCTGGGCCTGTAGCCCTTGTGGTAACTGAGTGATCGCTTTTAGGCCTGGTGTAATCAGATTGGGCTGAGGCAGTGGCAGAGCAAGGGGTTGTTGTGTGATTGGGTTAACGAGCATTTGGCTTTCCTTTGGTGCCAATGGTTGAGTACCACTAGAGTAGCGAGGTTGGAGGCGCTGCCATTGGATCCGAGTCAAAAATGAGGAGGATTTTTGTGGCAACAGCGTCATTTATCGCGATTTTTATCCTCATGGGGAAGTGAGCTTGATACATATCAACCCCCCACACTGGCAACGCCCTTATCTTAGCCGGACAATCATAAAATGGAATGCAATGTTATGGAGCTCCTTTGTCCGGCGGGCAATATTCCGGCGGTTAAAAAAGCGATCGAGCATGGCGCCGATGCGGTGTATGTCGGCTTAAAAGATGATACCAATGCGCGCCATTTTGCTGGGCTGAACTTCACCGACAGCAAATTGCAGCGTGCCAGTCAGTATGTGCATGACCACGGCAAAGACTTGCACGTTGCCATTAACACCTTTGCTCACCCCGACGGTTGGCACCGCTGGCAATATGCGATTGATAGCGCCGCCGGAAATGGCGCTGATGCACTGATCCTTGCTGATATGGCCTGTTTAGATTACGCCGCCAACACCTATCCCGATTTGGATATACACCTTTCTGTTCAAGCATCCGCCACTAACGCTGGGGCGATCCGTTTCTATCAGCAGCAATATGGCGTTAAGCGAGTAGTATTGCCGCGGGTGCTGTCTATTCATCAGGTTAAACAACTAGCACGCGATACCGATGTTGACTTAGAGGTATTTGCCTTCGGCAGCCTGTGCATTATGGCCGAAGGGCGCTGCTATTTATCGTCTTATCTTACCGGCCAGTCGCCCAATACCGTGGGCGCTTGCTCACCGGCGGCATTCGTGCGCTGGCAAGATACTGAGCAAGGGCTGGAGTCGCGCTTAAATGGTGTCTTGATTGATCGGTATCAAGCCGACGAAAAAGCGGGGTATCCCACCCTCTGCAAAGGTCGTTTCTGTGTCGACGGCAACCGCTATCACGCACTGGAAGAGCCCACCAGTTTGAACACCTTAAGTGTCCTGCCTGAGCTTTATCGCGCCGGGATCAAATCGGTCAAAATCGAAGGTCGTCAGCGCAGCCCTGCATATGTGGAGCAAGTTGCACGGGTATGGCGTCAAGCGATTGATCGCTGTGTCGCAAACCCCGAGGCGTTTGATATTGCACCGGATTGGGCGCATTCGCTCGATAGTCTTTCTGAAGGGGTGCAAACCAGTTTGGGTGCTTACCATCGCAAGTGGCAATAAGGAATTATGATGCAATTTTCTCTCGGGCCAATCCTGTATTACTGGCCCAAGGCTGAGGTTGAAGCCTTTTATCAAGCGGCGGCAGACAGCCAAGCCGATGTGATTTATCTCGGCGAAACCGTCTGTGCTAAGCGGCGAGAGCTGAAAACCAAAGACTGGATCGGGCTCGCGCGTGAGCTGGCTGAGTCTGGTAAACAAGTGGTGCTCTCGACCATGGCGCTGATTGAAGCGCCCTCAGAGCTGACCATGCTAAAACGCTACTGTGATAATGATGATATTCGCATTGAAGCGAATGACGTGAGCGCGGTGCAATTTTTAAGCGAGCGTCGGCAGCCCTTTGTGGTGGGGGCGGCCATCAATTGCTATAACCCGCAAACATTAAAGCAATTTGTTGACCTKGGCATGACACGCTGGGTGATGCCGGTGGAGCTTTCGCGCGATTGGTTGGTGAATATGTTGAACGGCTGTGATGCACTGGGTATTCGCGACCAGTTTGAGGTGGAGGTCATTGGCTATGGTTACTTGCCACTGGCTTATTCGGCACGCTGTTTTACCGCGCGCTCAGAAAACCGTGCCAAAGATGACTGCGAGTTGTGCTGCCTAAAATACCCCAATGGACGGTTAACGGAATCCCAAGAGGGTCAAGCGGTATTTGTGCTGAACGGCATTCAAACCCAGTCCGGGCAATGCGCCAATCTCGTTAACGATTTACCGTCGATGCAAGGGCTGGTGGACGTGGTGCGATTAAGCCCACTGTCGCTTGACACCTTGCAATGGGTAGACAAATTCCGTGCTAACCAAGCAGGCACCCAGCCGCAACCGCTCAACCACGATTGCAATGGCTATTGGCACCATTTGGCGGGCATGGCACAAGTCATCGGGTAGTTGACTTTTCCTTTCAAGGTGCGCGATGAATCACTTCATCAACATGGTTTTTAAGGCATTGTCTACTATTATCGCTTAGCTAAATGGTTGCATCGGGCTATCGGGAATTAGGGCGACTCAACACTCGGATAGGAACACAAGGATGCAGGTGGGGCGTACCTCGGTTGAGGGCTTGGATGTAAATTTTGCCTGAATGTACAAATTGGTGACATGCATCATCAACATGCGCCGCATCTGTTTGCAACGCCTGGCCAAGCGGTCGGGCGTTTTAAGCCAAAGGAGCCAACATAATGATTGATAAACATACCGTGATGCGGGTTGCGCGGCCAACTGATAACTTAGCCGATATTACGAATATGTATTGTGAAGGATTAGGTTTTGAGTTGCTCGGGACCTTCTCTGGCCACAATGACTTTGATGGTGCCATTATCGGTCATCCGCATCACAATTATCACCTTGAGTTTACCCACCACCGCGGCACCCATGTTGGACCAGCCCCCTCACAAGAGAATTTATTGGTTTTTTATTTGCCGGATCACTCGGCATGGCAAGCCGCGTGCAAAAAAATCGAAGCGGCCGGATTTACACCGGTTTCGAGTTATAACAGTTATTGGGATAAAGACGGCTGCACCTTTGAAGATCTGGATGGTTATCGTGTGGTGCTTCAAAATCGCGAATGGGCATGGTGAATGTGAGTTAGCGCGTCTCTCATCAGCTCATAAGTTATTGGCTATTAACATTATTGGCATAACAGATTAGCGCTTTGTGTGATTGTCTATTAACGTTACTCATGTTTAGTTAGCAATAACTAATGATAGCGTCAGTGCGGCCTAGTCAGGTGTTTTAGCGTTCGCACTGATGGATAAAACATAAGGAGAAAGCAATGTCTCAGCAACGCTCAACGTCGGGCGGTCAATGCCCCGTGATGCATGGTGGCGCAACATCGGAAGAGATGGCACACAAAACCTGGTGGCCCAATGCACTTAACCTCGACATTCTTCATCAGCACGACACAAAATCAACGCCGTTTGATAACGATTTTGATTACCCGTCAGCCCTAAAAACCCTCGATATTGACGCACTTAAAAATGACGTTAAGTCGCTACTTACCGACAGTCAGTCTTGGTGGCCTGCAGATTGGGGACATTACGGCGGATTGATGATCCGCATGGCATGGCACTCGGCAGGGAGCTATCGCATTGCTGACGGTCGCGGTGGCGGCGCAACAGGTAACCAGCGTTTTGCACCTTTGAACTCATGGCCGGATAACGCCAACCTCGATAAGGCCCGTCGCCTTCTATGGCCGATTAAGAAAAAATACGGCAACAAAATTAGTTGGGCAGATTTGATCTTGCTCGCGGGCACGCTGGCGTATGAATCGATGGGGCTAAAAACCTATGGGTTTGCGTTTGGGCGTGAAGACATTTGGCATCCAGAGAAGGATACTTATTGGGGCGCAGAAAAAGAATGGTTGGCCCCAAGTGATGCAGAGAACAGCCGTTACTCTGGCGCACGCGATCTCGAAAATCCACTTGCCGCAGTGATGATGGGGCTGATTTATGTTAACCCTGAAGGGGTAGATGGCAACCCAGATCCGCTCAAAACTGCCCATGATATGCGTGTCACGTTTGAGCGCATGGCGATGAACGATGAAGAAACCGTCGCGCTAACTGCCGGTGGCCATACCGTGGGTAAATGTCACGGCAATGGCGATGCGAGCGTATTAGGACCTGAGCCTGAAGCGGCCGACGTTGATGAGCAAGGCTTAGGCTGGAACAACCACCAAGCGCGTGGCATTGGTCGCGATACGGTCACCAGTGGCATTGAAGGGGCTTGGACTACCCATCCCACGCAATGGGATAACGGCTACTTTTATCTCCTGTTTAACTATGAGTGGGAATTGAAGAAAAGCCCTGCGGGTGCCTGGCAGTGGGAGCCTATCGACATCAAAGAAGAAGATAAACCTGTTGATGTTGAAGACCCCTCGATTCGTCGTAACCCCATCATGACCGATGCCGATATGGCACTCAAAATGGACCCGGCCTATCGCAAAATCTCTGAACGCTTTTATCAAGACCCTGACTACCTGGCAGACGTCTTTGCCAAAGCCTGGTTTAAATTAACGCACCGTGATATGGGGCCCAAGTCACGTTACATCGGCCCAGATGTGCCGAGTGAGGATTTGATTTGGCAAGATCCCGTGCCTGCAGGACGTACCGATTATGACGTGGCAGCGGTAAAAGCAGATATTGCCAATAGTGACCTGACGTTGGCAGAGAAAGTGACCACCGCATGGGATAGCGCACGGACTTATCGCCAATCCGATAAGCGGGGTGGGGCGAACGGCGCGCGGATTCGCCTAGCACCGCAAAAAGACTGGCAGGGGAACGAGCCGGAGCGTCTGGCGAAGGTAGTCAACGTGCTGAGTAATATTGCTCAGAAACACCAGATTAGTTTGGCCGATACCATCGTGCTGGCAGGCAACCAAGGCATCGAAGAAGCGGCAAAAGCGGCTGGCGTCCCTGTCGACGTCTCCTTTGCGCCCGGCCGTGGTGATGCCACGCTTGAGCACACTGATGTGGATTCATTCGAAGTACTAGAGCCGGTCGCAGATGGGTTCCGTAATTGGCTGAAAAAAGATTACAACGTTCAGCCCGAAGAGCTCTTGCTTGATCGCGCCCAATTGATGGGACTCACCGCACCTGAAATGACAGTACTACTGGGTGGTATGCGTGTGCTTGGCACCAACTATGGTAGTGCCCCGGAAGGCGTATTTACCGATCGGGTCGGTGAGCTGAGTCATGACTTTTTCGTCAACCTGACGGACATGGCGTATCAGTGGAAACCTGTCGGCCGTAACCGCTATGAGATCATTGAGCGTAACTCGGGGGCAATGAAGTGGACGGCGAGCCGCGTCGACTTAGTGTTTGGCTCTAACGCCATTTTACGCGCCTATGCAGAGTTCTACGCGCAAGATGATAACCAAACCAAGTTTGTGCACGATTTTGTTGCAGCGTGGGTGAAGGTGATGAACGCTGATCGTTTTGATCTGGTCGCTAAGCAATGATTTAATCGTTACAAATTGTGATCACCAAGCCGCCTTTCATTGATAGGCGGCTTTTTATTTGTCTTAAATCAAGTCAGGGCTTGGTTGTTGTCGTGCTACAGGCAGGGTTTTAGTACAGTGAGCTGAGTAAATTCCATCCAATTCTTTTATCTTTACCATCTGACGGAGTGAATTATGCTAGAACTTCTCATTGGGCTAGTTGTAACCGTGGCTGTGGGTTACTTTATTGTCAAAGGTTATCGTCCTGCAAGCACTTTGCTGACCGCAGGGATTATATTACTGATCATCACAGGGATATTAGGGCACAGTGTTCTGCCGGCTAAATTAACGTCGACGGGCAATCTTTTTACTGATTCGCTGGAATATGTGAAATACATGCTGCAATACCGTGGTGGCGGCCTCGGGATGCAAATCATGTTGCTGTGTGGTTTTGCGGCCTATATGTCGCATATTGGTGCCAACAACGTGGTGGTGAAGCAGTTCTCTAAGCCGTTGTCGGTGATCAAGTCGCCCTATGTGTTGTTGGTTGCAGCCTACATTGTCGCTTGTTTGATGTCACTGGCGGTCAGCTCTGCAACTGGCTTAGGTGTGCTTTTAATGGCTACCTTATTCCCGATGATGACTGCGATGGGCATTTCTCGTCCCGCCGCGACTGCAGTGTGCGCGTCTCCTGCAGCGATTATACTTTCACCCACCTCGGGAGATGTGGTGATTGCAGCGGAAAAAGCAGGCTTACCGCTCCACGTGTTTGCGGTCGAAACCGTATTGCCGGTCTCTATTTGTGCGATTATTGTGATGGCCGCCGCGGCGTACTTTTGGAATAAATACCTGGATAACAAAGAAAACACGCCGATGGAGCGTGTGGACGTCTCCGAGATAGAAACTCACGCGCCAGGTTATTACGCCGCCTTACCTTTTCTGCCTATCATTGGAGTGTTTTTATTTAACGGTGAAACCATTCCGGGCCTCTATCTAGATATCTACACCATTGTGGTGCTCTCTATCTTTTTAGGTGCGCTCGTCGACTTCGCCACCAAACGTTTTAATGGTCGCAAAACGTTAGAAGATCTGGATGCGTGTTATGAAGGGATGGCGGATGCCTTTAAAGGCGTGGTGATGCTGTTAGTCGCTGCAGGGGTATTTGCACAAGGCCTTATGTCAATTGGTGCGATTGACAACTTACTCGGCTTAGCAGAAAGCGCTGGGGCAGGCGGTATTGCATTGATGATGCTGCTTACTTTACTCACCGTCGCAGCCGCTGTTGCCACTGGCTCTGGAAATGCACCTTTCTATGCGTTTGTTGAATTAGCACCGTCTTTGGCAGCGAAAATGGGCCTCAATCCTGCATTTTTGATTATCCCTATGCTGCAAGCCTCTAACTTAGGCCGAACCATATCGCCGGTGTCTGGAGTGATTGTGGCGACATCTGGGATGGCAAAACTCAGCCCGTTTGAGGTGGTTAAGCGCACCTCGGTGCCGGTCCTCTGCGGGTTAATTACCGTGATTATTGGCACCCTTGTATTGGTGCCGATGATGGCGTAACGTCGCAAGGCATGAAACGCTCGCGTGCAAGTGCTCGCGGGCGTTTTTAATCGTATCGCACCATAGACCAATACAGTTTTGGAAGCAAACAACATGACTGCCCCGACCAAAATCACCTTTTTCTCCACCTTAACGCCCATGGTGGCCGCCGGTGTTAAAACCATCACCATTCGCGATGAATCTGAAAGTCACTATCAACCCGGTTCGCGCGTCGCGGTACATCAGCTAGAAACTGATCATTATGTATGTGACATTGTGATCGACAGAGTTGCTCCGCTAGCGTTCGAGGACATTAATGCCCGCCATGCTGAACAAGAGGGGATGTCGCTTACCGAGCTGAAGGCGCTGATTTTGCAAATCTACCCAGCGCGTCCCCCGTTGTTTGTGATTGATTTCCACCTTGCTTAAACACCCGCTATTTTACTGAGCGGCTCGCCTATAAAAAACGCCCGATAATACGGGCGTTTGACTACTATGAGTGGTTGATTAAACAATTTTGGGTTGGCCGTCTGATGCTGTTGCACCACCGTCTACGGGCAAATTGACACCAGAGATAAACGACGCATCGTCACTGACTAGAAATGCCACGGCAGAGGCAACTTCCTCTGGTTCTGCTGGGCGTCCCAGAGCGATACGCTCATTAAACTTTTCTCGAACTGAGTCAGGCCAGCCATTGGTCATGTTGGTTTTAACCAAGCTTGGACAGACCGCATTGACACGTACTCCTTGTAAACCGTGGTCCAGTGCCATGGCACGCGTTAGATTCGCGACAGCGCCTTTTGCAGCACAGTAAAAAGCAGCGCCCCAATCACCGCCTAAACCCGATACGGAGGCCGTGTTTACCATAGAGCCTTTTGTTTTAATCAATTCAGGCATTGCATATTTTGCGCAAAAGACTACGCCATCAATATCAACACCAGACACTTTTTCCCAATCGGCTAGAGTGCCGTCAATAACAGAGCCAGGAGTATGCACGCCTGCGTTATTTATCAGTATATCAAGTTGCCCGAAGTGGTTAACAACGTCTTGTATCATTGCTTCTACTGCTTTTGGATCTGACACATCGACAGAGAGTTTCAAGACGCGATCAGCATCGTATTTTGCTGCTGTGTCATCTAGAGCTGTCTTGTTCCAGTCTGCAATCGCAACCTTTGCACCTTCTTGATAGAGGCGGTCGGTAATCGCTGCACCAATACCGTTGGCTGCGCCAGTAATTAACGCCACTTTTTGGTTAATACCTTTCATTGTGTTCTCCGTTTTTGTCTATTGAATTAAGCAAATACCGGATCCATGCTGCCGGCTTCTCGGGGGGCCATCAGCTTAAAGTTGTCGCTGTAGTCCACAGGAATGGCGATAACAGCTGGGCCTTGAGTATCTATGGCTTGTTTAAGTTGGGTGACTAAATCTTCTTGTCGTGTGACCGCATAGCCCTTGGCGCCAAAGGATTCGGCATAGGCTTTAAAATCAATCGGACCAAATTTCACCCCTGAATAACGCTGGTACTTTTTAACTTCCTGCATTTCCACCATGTTATAGGCGTTATCGACCCAGATGATGTGCAGCAAGTTACACTTGAGACGCACTGCCGTTTCTAGCTCCATACTTGATTGCATAAATCCACCGTCTCCGGACACGGATACCACTTTGCGGTCGGGGTTGAGCAAGCTCGCGCCAATTCCCCACGGCAAGGCGACGCCCATGGTTTGTTGGCCATTAGAGACCAATAGTTGCCGAGAGCGGAAGCAATTAAGATAGCGCGCAATCCAAATATGGAAGCTGCCCATGTCTAAGCACAAGGTGGTGTCTGGAGTGATCACATCCTGCATGGCTTTAATCAAATGCAGTGGATGCATGGCAAAATCTTGGTGTGAACGACTGTATGCTCGAATAGCTTGGCGCTGGTGGGCGACTTCCTCAAGTAAATCAACTGTTGATGCGGGCATCAGCCATTGATGGTCGAGTTGTTCGGTGAGCGCATTAAGGGTGGGCTCAATCTGGCCAACGAGCTCCACGCTAGGGCGGTAATAGTGCTCAATTTCTGCTGGTGCCACATCGATATGGACAATATCGGTGTGTTGCGTGTTCCAAAGCTCTGGATCATATTCAATTGGGCCAAAACCAATGGTGACGATCAGATCAGCGTTCGCTAACAAGAGATCACCGGGTTGATTATTAAATAAGCCGACCCGACCCGCAAAGCGCTGATAGTAGGTGATGTCGACGGTACCAGCGGCTTGGTAGGTCCCGATGACGGGAAGCTGGGTACGATTGAGTAGGGCGCGAATAGCTGCGGCATTTTCAGGACGGCTGGCTTGTAACCCCAGTAAGAATACCGGATTATGCGCCGCTTTGATTTTGTTGGCCGCTTCGCGGATAGAGCGCGTATCAGCCATCCCTAATGGTGCCGGGAATGAAGGCGCGAGCACGCCACTGTCGACCGGTTGGTTAAGAATATCCATAGGTAAACTGACAAACGCGGCACCCGGGCGACCGCTTTCCGCTGCACGAAAAGCGTTGGCAAGGATTTCAGAGGTCGCTGAACCGGCTTGGACTTCGGCACTGTATTTGGTAACCGAATTGAAAATGCTGACGGTATCTAGGCTTTGGTGGGTTTGTTTTTGTTGATCGGCACGTTTCACCGCACCACCTAAAGCAACCACAGGATCGCCTTCAGAATTAGCAGTCGCCAGTCCAGTCACCAGGTTCGTGCAGCCCGGGCCGGACGTTGCCATGGTGACGCCCGCTTTACCGGTTAAGCGGCCAATAACACCGGCCATAAAGGCGCCATTCGCCTCATGGCGGACCGGGATCATTTTGATATTGGTATCTTCAATCGCATCAAAGAGGCGATCAATTTTTGCGCCAGGTATACCAAAAATATACTCGACGCCTTGGCGTTCTAAGTGGGTTGCGACCAGTTGTGCGCCTGTGTCCCAATGCGTTGTTGTTGTCATGTTGGGCTCCTCGTGAGGTTAGCTCCCTATGGGAGGTGATATTATTTTTCTGCTTGTTCGATAGCGGCGTGAATATTGTCTGGTGTTAAGTTCGCGCCCAAAAATTCCGCATTGGTGGGGAGGTCAATCACCAACTTGGAGACGCGGCCGATTTGCAAGGTGCCGCATGCCAACTCGTAGTCTTGGACATGGCCGCCGCCTGCGCGAGTGTCAGTGATAAAGTGCTCGTGATAGCCTGCGACATTGATGCCCTGGGTATATTGCGGGCTACGGAAACCAGCAATTACGCCATTAACGTGATCAAAACGAAATTCTGGTTGGGCACCGATGGCCTCGAGCATGGGCTTGTATGGCGGTGTTTGCTTGGGCACGGTGCGCGTACGCACATGCTCGAAGGCACCATCAATTCGAACGGCACAGAACAGATTGTCACTTGGTACCAGTGTGTCGATTACGTCGTGCAGCTCTTGGCGCGACATGGGATGATCAAACTGTTGTGTAATGTCTGGTTTGAAAAAGGTCATAACGGCGAATGGTGTTTTTTGCTCAGGATCCGCGAGCCTTGCCGATCCATCGCCGCGTAGTTGAAAAATCGTCTGATCAAAGGCGATGAGTTCACCGTCCAATTGGTTAAAGGTCCCTAGGCCAAAGTCGCCATGTTCGAGTAGATCGGCCATGGTGGTCTCGCCCTCATACACGCCATCAATCAAGGCACTCATCAATGAGGTTTGATAAATCTCACCTTCTCCTGTTTGTTGGTGATGCTTGAGATAGGCGGCGGCGACATGTTCTGCACAGTGGCAGGTTTGGGTGCTCATAAAGCGTCCTTATAAACCGAAGTCAGTTAGGTTAAAACCGAATCTTGATGATGCGAGGTTGAAGAAGGAGACACCAATACAAATAACGTTGGTTTTGATATCTAAAAGATATGGCACATGGAAAACGTGGTAAGATATTGAATCCAAACAGTTGATAATGCGCAGCATTAAGGCATGACGATGGAGTTTAGGTATTTACGGTATTTCGTCACAGTGGCCGAGTGTCAGCACTTTACGCGCGCGGCTGAGAAACTGGGTATTGCTCAGCCGCCACTGAGCCAGCAAATTAAAAAGCTAGAACAAGAGATAGGTGTGCCCTTATTAGAGCGCCTACCGCGAGGTGTGTCGTTGACACCAGCAGGAGCGGTGCTTTATCAAGATGCGGTAAAAATTCTCAGTCAGTTAGATCAAGCCGTGCAGCGCACAAAGCAGGTTGCCCGCGGGGAACGTAATCAAATACGCCTCGGTTTTGCCAGCTCGACGGTCGTCAGCCAACAAGTGTTAGCGCTGGTGCGAGGGTTACAAGAACATCATCCCGATATCGACTTTCAGCCGGTCGAGCAGCCCATGCCATCATTAGTGGAGACACTTCGTCAACAAGAGGTGGATTTAGCTTTCTTACGTTTGCCTTGTTATGCCAGTGAACATGTGGCGCATACCGCCTTATTTGATGATCCCTTTAAACTGGTTGTCGCGGCTGACCATCCTCTCGCGACATGTCACAGCGTGACGTTGTCACAGCTCGGCAATGATCCGATCATTCTCTTCCCTCGTGATATCGGGCCTGGGCTCCATGACGCGTTATCTGATGCATTAAAAAGCGCAGGATTGACACCATCTTCTGCATCGCTTGCGCCACAACTCCATTCCGCAACCGCAATGGTATCCGCGGGTTTTGGCGTGGCCTTGGTTCCCGCTTCGCTAACCACCCAGTTGAGCGACCACGTGTCTGTGCTGTCGCTGGTAGAGATGCCTTTGAGTAGCCAAGTGGTGCTGGCTTGGCAACGCACGAATACTGCCCAAGTGGTGCGTCGCTGTATTGCAACGGCACGCGAATGGGCGAATGCTCAATAAGCCACCCAGATCGTCATCGTGTTCAACGCTAACGCGCGGCGTGTTGTAAAAACTCGAGTTGCATACGCTCTTGCTCGGACATTTGATAGGGTGTGTCCGACAATTGGTCAATGTCAAAGACGCCCAATGAATAGGTGTCTTTCGGACTGATACCAAATTGTGCTCGCTCGCCGGGGGAGCCTGACATGCGTTCAATCACGATATTTTTTAGCTGCCACTGCTTATCGAAGCCGAGTAACGTTTGCTTAAACGCTTTTAATTCAACAGTGTGATCGCCTTCCTGAAGCCGTTTTTTGGTGGTGAGAAACGCAACGGGTTCGTCGTTTTGGGTGAACAGATTGGCGCGAAAACGATAGATTCCGCCCTTATCGACATTAAGTTGTAAAGGGATAATCATATCGGCATCACGACCAAAGACGGGGTTTATTTGCGCTAACTGGGCAATCGGCTGATATAACCTAAAATCGGCAGTGAGCACATCATGCCCAGAATCAAAGTCTAGGATCGCCTTGAGACGTAACTCCATCGGCCAGCTTTCGTCTGGCTCAATCTGCCATGTGTCTCCCGACACGGTCTTTGTCTCAATCACCTGGTTGGTCCTGACATCAATAATCTCTAAGACGGTTTGATTAACAGGTAAAGAGGCAACCAATGACGCTTGGATCGGCTTGGGATAAAAATAGCGGTATTGACTTAATTTGAGCGCTGCTTTCTCGGTGCCATCAAGTATAGGAACGGGTGTACTGATATGCCGATTCCAGTGCAAATAAGGGCTTTGCGGCGAGGCGATGGGCATTGAATAAGGCGGATGTTGGATTTTTTCTGCATAATCCGATGCAATGTAGCTAAGCGAGTTTCGCATGCTAACCGGTACAATATCTGGCTCAGTGAGTTGGGTTTGTTGTGCGAACGTTGTGACCTCTTCGTCTGTTGTTTGGCTCGATGATGACGCACTCTGTTCGTTGGTACGCACTATCGTGTTGGTCGCCAGCGCCATAGACGCTGGTTCTGGTGTATCAAGCCACAAATAGCCGGTAATGCCGATAGCACTTATCAGAGTGACTGCCAGGATCAGTCTTGTCATTGCAACCCCTAATTAACGTGTAACGAACAAACTATCATGAGTGAGAAAAGTGAAGAAATCCGACAAGCTGCTTCCTCACCATAAAAAAGCAGCTTTGCCGATTTTGTCACAGTGTGTTGTGCTTATTGCGGTAGGGCGTACACGATCTCTGACAATGTGTCACGGTCCGAATCACGGACATATCGATATTTTTTGCCAAACCAACCATCCTTATCAAAGGTTTCAACTGAGATGCGTGATTGATCGCCAAGCTTGAGCTCTGGATCGGTGGCGGTAACTTTACCTCGATGCGCTGACTTAAAGATCGTGAGGTGGCTGTATTTATTCCCCATTAGCAACGGGTAGTGCATGGGGATAAAGCGTCTCACTCCTTTATGGACATAATCTAACTTGCCATCGAACTCAATCGCGGTCGAACAGCTATCAAATGCATCGACATCGGCAGCGCCACATGCAGAATGCGCGGCAACCACACCGTCATCACTGCCTGGAATAAAGGAAGATGTCGCCCCCAAGAAGTCAGAGCCATTGCCAACAAAGCGAATACGAGGGACACGGTTGTCAGGCCAGTTCGATAGTTGGCGTGCGTTAGCGACTTTTAAATCGTTCAGAACGCCAATATTGTCTTTGTTCGGTAACTGACCCATCCAAAGCGATACCGCTTTTTTCATTGTGTGATTAAGCCAACCGCCTCCCTGTGCCACATTGACAGCAATGTCTGCCATTTCGACACCACCACCGGCACCGGCAAAATCGAAAGTCCCTACAATATTGAGCGGCTCAAGACCTGCGTTAATCAGCCAATTTTCTTGGTTATCTAACAGATAGCGTGCAACCAAATCGCCGGTAGAGTGGGTGACTAAAAGGCAGCCGGACAAACAGGTTTCTTGCTCTGAAAGGGTTTTTAGCGCAGGCCAAAGATAATCGGAGGCGATTTTTCCTTCAATACGCTCATTGGCCGGCCAATCTATACGTGCATCAGCGTACTGCAGCCAGTAATCTTGCCAATAGTTAGCGCCATCTTGCACGACTTGATCGTGATCGGGGCGGCTTTGTAGTTGATCAGGCTGAAAACCGTGAATCAGTACCACCTTATAGGGGCCGATTGCGGCGAAGGCTGAAGCGGAAAATATGGCCGCCAGCATGAGTAATGCGCGATATATATTTTTCATTATTGTAGCCAACTTGTTTTGAGTAAACACTCAGTATTATATAGCGGATTGTACAATAAGTGCCACAATGATAATTAGGTCAACAATCACAGAGTTAAACGCAACCGTATTGCATTATATAAAAAAGCGCCACCTAGGGTAGCGCTTGATAATATTATCGTTACTTCGTTACTTAGTTACTTAGTTACTTAGTTGCTATTGAAAGTAAACACGAACATCGGTTTGGCTCCGGCTGCCGTCGCCAGCGAGTAGCAAGTACAAATGTTGCTGGTTGCGTAAGTCGATCTCAATGTATTGATTGCTGCCGGGTCTTTCAGAGGCTGCCTGATTTTGCGCTTGCGTTGGCCAATACTCTTCAGCCGCAAACACGTTCAAATCACCTGCATCACCGTCTGCCATGACCCACACTTGCGCTTTGGTTGCGCCTTCAGGCACATCGGCATACAGGTAACGGCGTTGATAGACGCTGATGCTATTGGGACTTGCGACGTTAAGCTGAGTCGGACGTAAATCATCGGTGCCAGTCGGTGTTTCAGGCTGCGGCTCTGGCGTTGGCTCGGGATCGACTTGGCCTTCCGCATTTACCGCGACAGTGACATCGGTAAAGTCCCCGCGTCCGGTGACACTTAAGGTATACCGGCCTGGCTCCACATCGTTCAGGGTCACGGTTTCATTACTGGTTTGGTTCCACTCGGTGGTGTCAAAGTCATAATAGTGCGCCTGGCGGTCTTTGGCGACGTAGAGATCAGCATTGCCTTGGCCCGCGATGCTAAAGGTAAGCGCAGTGGCGGCACGGTTCAGGTCGATCTGATAGAGATATTCACTGTATGCCTGCCCGCTAATGGTGACGGTTTGTCCCAGGGATAGGGTTGTAACGTCTGGGTGCTCAGGCTCAGGCTCAGGATCTGGATCTGGACGAGGAGGCTCGCCGCCCTCTGAACTATCCAGCGTCGTCAGCCATTGCGAAAATGCGGGGCCATACTGTGCACCATACTCTTTGACTAAGCTTGCCCATTGTTCAAATTGTCCAGTTCGTCCGGCTGCGAGCAACGCATCTACCGCTTCTGGGTGCTTTTCAAACAAGAAGCGTACGGCCAAATACCCCCAACGATACACACGATTAACATCATGTTGGTAGGTGGTAGCAAACACGTCACTGAGTGAATAACCGCCTTCTTTGCCCAAGTGAATTGCTTCGGCATAGTCATCGCCATGAGCCATGTATTCAGCAAAGCCTTCCAGCCACCACACGGTATGACCATGACGCAGCACGTCGTTGAAGTCGCCGTACATGTTAAAACGGCCATCAAGATAATGAACGTACTCGTGTTCGAGGTTCCAAATGGAGAGCGATTTACCCTCGTCATTGCGGTAGGCAATAAAGCGAGCTTGGTTGTCAGGGCTTGCTGGGTCGCCCTCTAAGTACTGGCCGCCGTTATCGGTCGAGTTACCAAACAAGAACGATGAATAGGTTTTGTAGTCCGACGGGTTATCAAATACCACCACTTCAACACTGTCGTTTAGATCATCAGCCACCGCTTGATAACCGGAGCGAACGGTTTGATGAAATGCGTTTTCTTTTTGATGCAGGCTTTCACAGGCTTGTTGCGACTGCGCTTGTGTCATGCTTTGTGAGCGGATCACGGCAGGACCATCACATTGATAACGATAGGGAACGATTTTGGTGGCTAACGTCGATTTGGCATTGGTGAGGCCTAATTCTTGGATTTTATCAGGGGCAAACGCGTCGACCATTTCAACCAGTCCGACCCAAACGGCATCGTTGGCGCCACCCAGAGGAAAACGAGGCAGAAGATCACGGTAGTGGGTCAGAACCCGTGCACGGATACTTGGCTGAGGTGCCATGAGTAATCGGCCCATCTCGCGGACTGTATTCGACACCAATAAAGCACCGTTTTCAGTTTGTGATAACTGAGGGTTATCAATGACAAACTGGTAGAGACGATCGATCAAAGACAAGTCAGCTGCAAGCACATCGTAGAAGGCTTGACGCGATTGGTGACCTGCCATGGCGACAAATAGATTGTTCAGCGCGTTGACATAGCCACGCTCTTGTAAGCGCGCTTGATTCAGGTTTTCCAGCAGTCGCAGTTGTAGGTTAAAGGTTTGTGGTAATTGCTTAATGCTATCGGCCATCAACGTCAGGCCATGTAATGCATCGGTTTGCGCACGGCCATCTTCGGTTGCAAAAGGGGATTGTAGAAACTGGACGATGGTATGCGCCAATGCTTCGTCAAGCTTATCAGAATAATCAGCTTGGTCTGTGTCACCATAAAAGCGGACGTAATAAGCTGCGCGAATATATTCAGTGAGGTTGGCGATTTGGCGTGCTTGCGTTGCTTGACCTTGATATTGCGTGACGGTTTGCTCTAGTCGCTGAGCGACTTTGCGGACAAAGGCTTCTTGGTAAACGGAATCATAACGGCTTGATTGGGTATCGTACCAGCTTGTAAAGCAGCTGCGATCTGCATTCGCAATCACTTGGATAGGGCTAGCACTGGCTGCTAAATCGGCGACCTCGCATGACTCGCTAGCCCATGCACTGGTGCTACTTAGCGCGGCAAGCGCGATAAGTGCCGAAAGAGGCTTGGGACGGGAAGGAAATTCATAAGACATTTCAAGCTCCTAGTTTAATTTGGGCGGAGCTTTTATAACGATTTTCTCGATATTTTTGGCGAATTAAGCCCAAATATTAGGGCTTAGTTCCACTTTGTTTGTCTTATCAGCTACTTATTCATCATTACGTTTCTTTTTCACGCAGGTGCAACTTGGCAATACGTTTGGTCACGGTATAGACGCGCTTGAGCGATTCGGTCCACTCCATTTCAATACTAAACAGTTGAAGACGATTGGGGTTATGCTCGACCAAACGCTCTGCTTGATGAGCCAGTACTTTATCCAATAGCGCGTTAAGGGTACRTTTGGTGTTTAGTACCCGCTTAGCCCGTTGCGTATCCCCACGTCGAATCGCATTCACGCTATCAAGTAACGCATGCGTCACCTTATCTTGGATTTCATCAAGCGTAGATTGCATTTCAGGGCTGATGCTAATCTCCGCATGAAGTGATTTATCCATGATGGGAACTAAGGTGTCTTCAATCAGATCAGCAATGCTTTCGAGTTGGTCGGTCACACTGATCAGCATGATTTGACGATCACTTTGTACCTGTGAAAGTGGCTCTTTACGCAGTCGTCCTAAGTAAAACAAAATATGCCCATGTAGAATATCTACTTGTTGCTCTAGAGTCTCTATTTTCCCCAGCGCCTCCACGGCAGCGCTTTGTTCTTGCTGCGTGGCCAGTTTTGAGGTTAGAGGCGGTAGGGCATTCATCATGTTACAAACTCTACGCCCAACGCGACCTATCTCAAGCTGTGCCTGGTCCATGGCAATGTCTGGCGTCATCAATAGTTCTTTCGACAAGTATTTCGGTGCGACAATCGGCCGTTCGCTGATCGTTGGTTTAGGCGTTTTTGGTATGATTTTTTTCGCCAGCCAAACAAATCCTCCCACGAATGGCAGCATAATAAGCGTATTCACGACGTTAAATAACGTATTCGCATTCGCGATTTGGCGCGGGAGCTCAGCTCCTAATCGTTCAACGCCGGTTAAATCAGGGTGAATCGGCGAAAGCGCGACACTCCAATCACTGAGCGTGCTGATCATTGGCAACCAAATGAATACGCCAATAATGTTAAAGAGAATATGAACACTGGCGATTTGCTTGGCTTCGCGAGATTTGCCGATGGCGGCCAATAATGCGGTGACGCAGGTCCCGACGTTAGCCCCCATGGCAAGTGCGATCCCACTTTCCAACGAAATAAAGCCTTGTCCCGCTAATACGATCACAATCCCGGTGGTGGCCGACGAGGATTGTACTAATGCAGTAAACAAGGCTGCAAGCAAGATAGCGAGGAAGGGGTTTCGCATTTGGGCCATGGCATCAATAAATGGCTGATAGCCGCGCAGGGGTGACATCGCCTCACTCATCATATTCATCCCCGTAAAAATAAGACCCAAGCCAAACAGCATCTTGCCGTATTGCTTGGTTTTATCGGCCTTGGCGGTAAATTGAATAAAAARGCCAATAGCGACCATCAGATACGCGGCTTGGGTGATTTTAAAGGCCACAATCTGGGCCGTTACCGTGGTGCCAATATTGGCACCCATGATCACGCCTGTTGCTTGTGTCAGTGACATCAAACCTGCAGAAATAAAGCCAATTAATAGCACTGTGGTGACAGAGGAAGACTGGATGGTTGCGGTCACACCGGCTCCTGTGAATACACCAGCCACCCGGTTAGTCGTTAGTCGCGCTAACAAGGATTTGAGTCGACTCCCTGCGGCATTTTTAAGCGCATTGGACATCTTATCCATGCCGTATAAAAACAGAGCAAGACCTCCGAGCAGCCCCATGAGCATGGTCGGGTAATGAATCGACGATGTGTTGACCTCAGCGGCCCAGACAGCGGTAGGGATGAGGAGAAGGAGCAGCGCGAGGTGATGCCAGCGTCCGATAGTGGGAAATACCTTTTTTTGCATCCAATCTATCCATAACTTAATTGTTACCAATAATCATTAACATAGATGTAATAAATCAGTAATGCGAGAGATAGGTACCATTATCGGCGAGAATCGCGCGGGGATCACAATACGTCATCGCTTCACTGGCAAGGGATGGGGCGCATGATCAGTAACAGACAAATGAAGCGGCTGGCATGATGCCAGCCGCCATGGAAACTAGCCTTGGCAACGACCTTGGTAGCGCCAAACCCATTGGTTGGACATAGGATCAATGCCCCAATTGTTTTGTGAGGCTTGGAAAAAGTGTCCTTGATACTGAACCTGTACGCCGGCCGAGTAATAATTGTATTGACTCCAGCTAGGCATATTGGCGCAGCGATTTTTTTCTACACCGCGGTCATCAACCCGGGCTAAGACATTCGTGGTGTAGTTACCATTACTGGTTACCGTGACATAAATGTCTTGGCCTTGAACTTGGCTAAAGCCACAATACTCATCGTTGCCCGAATTGGTTGAACGACAGTCATGATCATTCGCGCTTGCCGGGCGACCGACAGCGGCATATAAATCGACATCGCCTTGGCCGCGATAGGTTTGTAGCCAAACCGTACCGCGTGGTGCGGATTGAACCACAAACTGCTGTGTGCTTCCCGCTGTACCTTGAATTTGCACGGGCTGCTCTAAGGTGAGCGGTTTTAGCTGCGGCTCGGGTTGTGGTTCAGGCTCAGGCGTCGGTGTGCCACCGCCACCTTGGCAGTTTTGCATCTCGATACCGACTTCTGCAAAGGCCTGACTCACTGCCCCCGCAGGGTAGTTAAGGTCTTTAGCTGCTTCGCAAACCCCATTCGCGCCTTGTTGGAAGCTCGCGTTAGGACGCCAGTAAAGTTGGTTAGCAGTTGCAAATGCGCGGAAGGCCTTTTTGATATTCCACTGTTCGCTGGTGGCCAAATGATAAAAGGCTTTGTTATAAATCCCCGAGCTTAAGTGGACATCAATGCCTTGATAGTAACGATCAACGTGACCAATAGAGCGACCGTCTTTACTGGGGTTAATGAAATAACGCATGGCTTCGCTATGCTTCATCACATCTTCACCCATTTTCCAGTTAAAGTCGCCGAATACATACTGGCCTAGCGCTGCGGCAGCGATATCTGAAAAGGCTTCATTCATGCCACCAGACATTCCGCGATACTCTAAGCCAGAGTTTTGCTCGGTAAAACCATGACTGACTTCGTGTGCAATCACATCCCAAGTGGTAAGCGGGTACATGCTGCGATTTCCGTCACCAAATGTCATCTGGCGACCATCCCAAAACGCATTACCGTAGCCTTGACCATAGTGAACACGCATTGTGAGCTGCTGGCGAATAGGGCGAACACCTAACCAATCTTGATACATGTTGAAAACTTGCTGACCAAAGTACTGCGCATCATTCATCGGGGCATAGGCGCCGTTGACTTGGCGATAGGTATTTTGAGGGCAATTAAATTGATGAACTTGTCCGCCCCATTCACGGTTGTTCATATTAATGGTTTTCACGTCGGGGCTGTCCATTTGGCAGCGACTATTCACCTGGAATCCACCGAGCTGCGTGTTCGGACCAAAGTTAAACCGACCACTTTTTTGGTTCCCTCCTGGGCCACTCGCTTCTAGGTGAGCGATGCCTTCCCAGCTATCTAAAACAGTGCCGGATTTCGCATCGATAATTTTAATCGGGCGTGACGGATGGCCATTATCGCTGGCTAAATAGTCGACTTTATACACCAGGCGCGCAGTTTGCTGCTCATCAAGCCAAATCAACAACTGTGTGTTCGCATCTGGTTGCTTAAATTGCCGCGCATTTGGGGTCGATTCGCCCTGTGCAATGGCAATAGCCTGTTGCTGATTCAACATCGGCAGCGTGCTGCCAATATCAGACTCAATACCGGTGACGACCTCGCCTTTTACATCCGGCGCAAAATTGCGCGCCGATGTGTTCTCAACCACCGAGTAACCATAAACAGGAATACCGTAATGAAGTTGTTGTTTGCGAACCAGAGATTGGCCACCAATGTTAAGGCGAGATTGCTCTTGGTAACTTAATGGAGAGCCATTCACCATGGCACTGCGAGATTGCTCAGGTGCGAGTGCTTCGCTCAAATCAATACTGGTCGCATCGACAATATTGGCGGCATAAGCGGGCAACGCAAGTGGAATAAATAAGGCAAGTAACGTTTTACGCATAATATCCTCGTTAGATAGGAAAGATCCTGGTTACTATCCACAGCCATTGCTAGAGTAAAATGTGATTGGAGTCATAGTGTCGATCCGGTTCAAAATCTGTCTAGAAAAATGGTACCTGGCTTCCATTTTTCTGTTGTTTTTGCAGCGACGCTGGATAACGTAATGAAAACAAAGGAGTGATGCTGTGTATCGCCGAGGATGGCTGGCTTTGATGTTGATAGGATGTTTATGGACCGTTCCGGCCGAGGCGAGTGATCAGGCGTGGCAATCGCCTGGTTATATCCTTGACGCTTTTTACCGAATAGCAATAAAAAGCGAATATATTGAAGGGGAGCAGGGCATCCGAAAGTGGCAAGCGCCGATTCGGTATCATATTGCCCATCCAATCAATAACAGTGAGCTACATGATAATTTAGTGGCGTACCATCTTAGTCATTTGCAATCAATCACTGGGGTAGCCTTTACCCCAACCGAAAGGCCTGAACGCGCCAATCTATCGATCGTATTTACTAATCATGCCCGTTTTTTAGACGATGCACGCAAACAGTTTGCGACGGACGATGTCTCGCCATTAGAGAACGCGATATGTGCTGCCAACATTAAAGTGGATAGACACGGGGTAATTCAGTATGCGGCGGTGGTGATCCCCGTCGATCTCGCCCGATCAAAAGGTAAGCTGGTGGCGTGCGTGGTGGAAGAGTTGACGCAAGTCATGGGGTTACCCAATGACGATAACCGAGTCTATCCGTCTATTTTTAACGATCAGAGCTCGCAGCAGTTACTGACTGGACTCGATAGCCTACTGTTGCAGCTGTTATATCTCGATGCCGTAAAACCAGGGCAAAACTGGGAAACCACCCAGGCAATTATTCGGCCCGTGATCACGAAATGGGCGCAAGATGGCACCATTAATAACGCCCATCGAGCAGTAAAAACCGGAAAACTCTATCCGCTACTCGGATGGTAGCCTGGCTGAAGATGCCAACGTGTTGATGATTGGTCTGCCCGATAATAAAAATTGTTGAAAGTGATTTAGACATTTCGCCAACTTAGACGACACTTAAAGGGTGGACTGATAATGTCATAACGATTTGGGGAGGCGACATGGAGTCGATTACAGTCAAAGATTATATGAACAAACGACCGGTTACATTCTCGCAGGACATGCCGTTGTCTAGTGCGCTCGAAAAGTTACTTCGTAGCCAGCAAACGGGAGGACCAGTCATTGATGCAAATAAGCGTTTGGTGGGCTTTATATCCGAGCAAGATATGTTGCAGCAGTTGTTACGAGACAGCTACCACTGTCAAGACTCACACACCGTCTCAGATTGCATGACGCCCAACGCGTTAGCGGTGGAATCAGAAGACAGTATCATTAAACTGGCCGAAATGATGGCACCGACCAAACCTAAACTGTATCCGGTCGTCGATGAAGGTAAATTAGTTGGGATCATCACGCGTCGTGACATACTGCGCGCCATTGGGATGCAGATGGGCGAATGTTTAACCCATCCTGTGTGACCACAGAACGATACGCACGCACCCTACTGAGCCGTCAGTAGGGTGGTTGGATTGAGCACCCTCTCTCGTTTTTCGTCTATTTTTTAATCAGCATACTCTGCTGTTATCCTGCCTTTTAATATTGATATTTCAATAACTAAAGCGATGATCGTGATAGATCGTGCGATTTTTGATGCCAGATTTAAGGTTTTCTGCTATTGTGCTGCCCATTGGCAAGCTGGTGGCCTGCCGTGCGGATACAGAGGTTAGCCCCTGTCATGCAGTGAATACGATAAGCAGGATGCGGGAATATCGTGGGTGTGGAGGCCAGCATTGACTTTACGACAATATTAAATGAGGTAGAAACAAAGGTTAAATTGGACGATCAGGGAGGACGAGGTGAGAGAAACAAAGAGGTTATATGTATCAACTCAATTCAATTGGTGCACTAGAATCATTCTTGATTGCTATTGGTGTACTTTTTCTAGGCCATTTCGTTAATTCAAAAATTCCCGCATTACGCAAGTTTAATATTCCCGAACCTATTGTTGGGGGGTTAATCATTGCTTGTGTGATTTCAGTTTTACATTATAACGGTATCAACTTTAAATTTGATCTACCGTTAAAAAACACCTTTATGCTAATGTTTTTTGCCACCGTTGGGTTGGCAGCCAATTATAAACAGTTAGTCAAAGGTGGGCTAAAGGTTTTCTGGTTTTTAGCGATCGCGTCTGTCTATATTATCATTCAAAATGCGATTGGCGTTAGTTTTGCCTCGCTGCTAGGCCTTGATCCGTTAATGGGCTTAGTCGCCGGTTCAATTACGCTATCAGGTGGCCATGGTACTGGCGCAGCCTGGGCACAGATATTAACCGATGAATATGGGATTCAAAGCACGCTTGAGATCGCAATGGCCTCAGCCACACTCGGCCTCGTTATTGGCGGGATTATTGGTAGCCCTGTTGCTCAGCGTTTGATTAATAAACACCAACTCGAATCTGAGTATGGACGTGGGACAACAACGCACGAAAAATATCCTGAATTAGTCACATATAATGAAAATGAAGAAGATAAAGTCACTGCTAAAAAAGTGATTGAAGTCTTGTTTATTTTGTTATTGTGTATTACAGGTGCAAGTCATTTATCTGAATGGGTTAGTCAGTTCAACATTCAGTGGCTTATGATCCCTGACTTTGTTTATGCGTTATTCTTGGGTGTGATCATCACCAATACGTTAGAGCTGTTTAATTTACGCAAGCTTGAATCAGAAACGGTTGATATGGTGGGGACGGTCTCTCTGTCTCTATTCTTGGCGATGGCTTTAATGACGCTGAAGTTATGGAATATTCTCGACTTAGCCGTGCCCTTTCTGATTATTCTGGCGATTCAATCGGTAGTGATTGGGTTGTTTAGCTATTATGTCACCTTTAAGCTAATGGGAAGCGATTATACCAGTGCGGTCATTGCTGGTGGGCACTGTGGTTTTGGCTTGGGGGCGACACCGACGGCAGTCATGAACATGGGCTCGATCGTTAACCGCTTTGGGCCAGCGCCTCAAGCCTTTATGGTCGTTCCTATTGTCGGTGCGTTCTTTATCGATATCGTGAATCTCATTATTCTGCAAGGATATATTTTTGTGATTCAGTAACCCATTGCGGGTACGTCGCGGTAATTAAAATTAACGCCCAGCCATTCAACGGCTGGGTGTTTTTATAGTGATACATCCGTCCTTGACTCTGGAGTGGGCTCCAACCCTTATACTGTCCGTAAATGATAAACACAACGACCAACAAAGGAGTCGATTATGTGTAAACACTGCGGACACCACCATTGTCACCAACCCCATCACCAAACCGTTTCTCAGTCCACAGAGGCGGTGACAAACACATGTCAAGAAACACGTTGCTGTTCGAGTCATCAAGATGGCGAGGGCAATGCAGGTGACGACGATCCTGACAGGCATCGCTTTTCCTCTTCTGTGACCCATGAATGGGCGGTGACGGGAATGGACTGTCCAAGCTGTGCCGCCAAACTAGAGAAGGCGATTCACGCCACACCGGGTGTTGAAAGTGCGACAGTACTGTTTGCGACTGAAAAGTTACGGGTGTCTCTCTCCCACAATGCACCCGCTGATACGCTTGCGGCGATTCAGTACGCGGCCAAAAAAGTGGGCTTTCCACTGCTGGCATTAAATCAACCCGCTATAGAGCCTTCTGGCTGGCAAAAGTGGCGCGATGATGCACTACTGTTTGGATTGATTGGCAGCATGCTCATCGCCTGGGGCCTGCATTATTGGTCTCCCTCACTGTCAGACTGGTTATTTACCGGCGCCACCGTGGTCGGATTAACGCCTATCTTACTCAAAGCGGGCAGGCTGGCACGTCAGGGATCCCCGTTTTCCATTGAAACACTGATGAGTATTGCCGCACTCGGTGCCCTCTACCTAGGAGAAACGACGGAAGCGGCCATGGTGTTGGTACTGTTTCTCATTGGCGAGCGGCTGGAAGGCTATGCCTCGACGCGTGCCCGTGACGGTATTCAATCATTAATGGCGTTAGTGCCAGAAACTGTGACGCGAGTGGGCAAAAACGGTGAACGTGAAGCCGTTGCGGCGAGCACATTAACGCCCGGTGATGTGATTGAGATTAGCGCCGGTGAGCGTTTGCCGGCGGATGGCAAGTTGATGGAAATGGCGGCGAGTTTTGATCAAAGTGCCCTGACGGGAGAGTCGATTCCGGTCGATATTGAAGCGGGCGACACCGTGATGGCAGGCAGTTTAGCCACCGATAAAACGGTGACACTGACGGTGACTTCTGCCCAAGGTGAAAACGCCATTGACCGAATCCTGCATTTGATTGAGCAAGCCGAGTCAAAAAAAGCACCGATTGAACGCTTTATCGATAGATTCAGTCGTTGGTATACCCCGACGATGATTGGCGTAGCCGTGTTAGTGGTTGTCGTTCCACCCCTCTTTTTTGCTGCCAGTTGGCAAGAGTGGTTATACCGTGGCCTAGCACTATTATTGATTGCATGCCCCTGTGCGCTGGTGATTTCCACACCAGCGGCTATCACCTCGGGCTTGGCCACGGCAGCACGTCGAGGCGCGTTAATTAAAGGGGGAGCGGCGCTAGAAAGCTTGGCAAGTATCAACGCGGTATCCTTTGATAAAACGGGCACACTGACAGAAGGTAAGCCCATGGTCACGGATGTTTGCGTGTGGCAAGGCGATGAAACCACGCTGTTGCAACTGGCGACAGCGATCGAACGCGGTAGTCATCATCCATTGGCTAAATCACTCGTGCTCTACAGCACGGAACGCGGTCTTTCTATCCCCGATGCGACAGGGCTTCAAGCCAATGCAGGCCGAGGCGTAGAAGGGACAGTCGACGGCCAGCTTGTTCGGATGGTTGCGCTCGACAAACTCCCGGACGCCGCGCTCGAGCATGCGCAGTATCAACAGGCCAGTCAGATCGCGGCACGCGGAGTCACCGTTGTGGTAGTGATGGTCGATGAGCGCCCTTATGGCATGATTGGCTGGCGCGATAAATTGCGCGAGGACGCACGTGAGGCGATTGAGCAGATCCGCGCGATGGGGATCCATCCTGTGATGCTGACAGGGGATAACCCGACAGCCGCTGCTGAAATTGCCGACGAGTTAGGGATTGATTATCGTGCTGGACTATTACCTGAAGACAAGGTTGCGGCGGTTGAAGCGTTCGCGAGTCAGTATCGGATCGCCATGATTGGCGATGGCATTAATGACGCTCCTGCAATGAAAGCCGCTCAGTTGGGGGTCGCGATGGGTAGTGGGACGGATGTTGCGCTTGAAACCGCCGAAGCAGCATTGAGCCATAATCGTTTAATTGAGCTGCCTCGCGTTCTTCAGCTCGCGCGCGCGACGCAAGCCAATGTGCGGCAAAACATCACGATTGCGCTAGGACTAAAAGGGGTGTTTTTGGTCACCAGTGTGTTAGGGATCACCGGTTTATGGGTGGCTGTACTGGCAGACAGTGGGGCGACAGCGTTGGTGACACTGAATGCATTACGCCTGTTGCGTGATTAGGACCAAAAATGAGGACACCCTTTGTCTGCTTTTGCCTTTATAAAGTGATATTGATCTCTAAATCCTGAAATCTGTAAGAGATGATCGTGCAATATGTCGATTATGGTCACATAAAAAGGAGCAGATTTGGGTATCCTAAACACATAATCAATAACGAGTTCAGGCCTACCTCGGTAGGCCTTACATTATTTTAAATGCTGATGATAGCATCCAGCGAGGAGACTGATTATGTCTGATACCCCTGTATTCCACCTTGGCGTCACAAAAGCCGATCTACAAGGCGCAACCACTGCCATCATTCCTGGTGATCCTGCTCGCGTTGAAAAAATCGCGAACTTGATGGAAAACCCAACGTTTCTCGCCTCACAGCGTGAATATACCTTGTACCTCGGTTGGCTAGATGGCAAATCCGTGGTGGTTTGCTCAACCGGCATTGGTGGACCGTCAACGTCTATTGCGGTAGAAGAATTGGCGCAATTGGGCGTGAATACCTTCTTGCGTGTTGGTACTACAGGCGCTATCCAGCCTGACATTAACGTCGGTGATATGATCGTGACCACCGGCTCTGTACGTCTTGACGGTGCCAGTACTCACTTTGCACCGATGGAATTCCCAGCGGTGCCTGATTTTGATGTTGCGACCGCGATGAAAGCCGCCGTTGATGAAGAGGGTGCTACCGTACATACAGGGGTGACCGCATCAAGTGATACCTTCTACCCTGGCCAAGAGCGTTATGACACCTTTAGCGGTCGCGTTGTGCGTCGTTTCCAAGGCTCAATGCAAGAATGGCAAGAGATGGGTGTGTTGAACTTTGAGATGGAATCGGCCACTTTGCTGACCATGTGTGCCAGCTCAGGCTTACGTGCTGGTTGTGTCGCGGGTGTGATTATCAACCGTACGCAAAAAGAAATCCCAGATCACGCGACCTTAAAAGAAACGGAAGCACGTTCGATCAAAGTGGTGGTGGAAGCGGCCCGTAAGCTACTATAAGCTAGCGCGATATCGTTATCCTTGAACGCGGTGCCCTGATGAGCACCGCGTTTTTTATTGCCGACAAGGTTGTCGAACGTGTCGTATCGCCTTGCGTAAGCGATTAACTTGTTCTTACTTCGATAGTACCGCCAGCGGCAATAAACCAATCGTAAAGATGGGTGCGTAAGTTGGCCAGCTGGTCAGGGCCGATCAAAGCTAAACCCAGATCTGTACCCCGTGTAATATCGTGATGACGTAATGGTCTAAAGCTGACCAGCATCGCACGTGCTTGCAAGCCACCCAGTAAATCGCGCAAAGACTCTAATTTATACAGGGTGTCATCACCGTCGCTAGACATGCCTTTTGTCTTGCACTCAATGATATGAAGCTTATTGTTAACCACCATGGCGACATCCAACTCATTGCGGACTTCTCGCTCGCCAATTTGGCGATAAACCTGCATAGAAAGCGCACTGTCTTGGATGGTCGGTAATTCTTTTTGGATAGAAGTGACCGTGTGGTGCACGTAGCTTTCCAGCCATTCTCCGTTGGCAAAACGTCGGGCTTCCTCACAGCTAAAAGTGAGCACACCATTTTCGTAGCGCGCTAATCCCGCATCCGATAAATCGTCGAGCAGCATCCCAAGTTCGCGATAGCCTTGCTGTTTTTCACTCAATGCAACATCCAGGCACTGTTCTTTTCGGCAAGTGGTCGCTAAGTAATTTAAAGTGGCTAAGCCTGGGCCTAATTCATACGCATTGCTCGCCCATTTTTCTCCTAACCGATAAATATCATTGGTGAGGCAGCCGGTTTCCTCTTCATCGTGATCTGCGCAACGGGCACCAAAAATCGTCATGTACTCGGTCAAACTAATATGATCTTCAACCTGTTGCTGTGGAAGACCGTCGGGATAGAGCCAGCACAATTCGTCGCTGTAGGGCTCAATCACATAACAGGGCCATTGATAGGTTCTAAACACTTCGTAAGCAGACAATAATTGGTGGCGTAGGCCACAGCTCGCATTAAAAAGAATGTCTTCAGAAGATTGGGTGAGCTGTTCGGCAAGACGCTTTACTTGGCTTTTGACTTCTCGGATATTGATATCATCCGAGATTTCAAAAAACTCCGTTTCAATGCCTTTCGGTGCTAACACACGAGTGAGTCGCTCAAACTCGAGATCTTGTTCAAGCGTACCAATCAATACCAACTTACTGACAGGCAATTGTTGATGTAAAACCGGGGTAACGAGTCGGACTGGATCCGAATCAATGATTCCTACATGAATAGCCATAAATGCTCCAGGCGGGCTATGCGGCGACAACAAGCCGCTAAATGATAAGTATAGTTGCCAGACTCAACAGATGACATGGATCTAATATCCGTCTTCAACGTCAGGCTTTCAACCGTAGATCGCGTAAATAAGTGTAATTTGACAGAGTGCTGACCTTGAGGCGTCAGTGTCAGTGTTTTAACCGCAAGCCCAGCCAACGACGGCTCGATAGCTGGGCACGTGCGTGTGAGGAGGCGCTAAGTCCGGCTTTGTTTGAGTGCTTGCTGACGCAATGTCGCAGTGAGCATATTTAACTCAGGGATCATACGCTGAATTAATGTTAACTGTTGCAGCACCATGCTTAACGGTGTGTTATCGACCCTATCATGAGCGGCGACGTTAGGCTCTGGGGTGTCGTGATACACAACGTCTGGGTGAGTGTCTGCCAGGTCGCCGGAGAGGGTTTTATCACCGGTTGATGCCACTTGAGTGGGTTGCTCGGTCGGCAGCTCGCGCCGGAGTCGTTCGGTTAACGCATTGAGTGATTGGTGAATGTCACGATGCAGTTGCGCCACTTTCTGATGATTAACCTCATCGTCCATGCGACGGCGGTGAGCCCCAAGCGCAGAAATATAGCTCAACATCGCATTGTTCAAACACAAAAACCGGAACGTCTCTTCAATGTTGGTGCGATAGCGTCCTGGCTCGACCAACATGTTACTGATGGCGGTGGTGAGCTCGGCATCGGCATTGTGTGCATGGCGACGTGCGATTCGGTAGGCGAGATTATCGCGTTTACCGACACGATATTGTGCGATCACATGGGCAAGGTAATCACGATTGGCTTGTAACGCCTCGGTCATGATCCCACGCAACCGGTGCGCTTGCCAATCGGGGAGCACGTAACGAACGGCGGCGACAGCAATCAGGCAGCCGATCACGGTATCTCCCAGCCGTGGCAAGATAACCGCAAAGCCCTGACCAAATTGGCTAAAGCACATGAGTACCAGCAGGGTGATAAACAGGGTCGCGAGCGTATACTGCACGGTACGAAAAGCGAAAAAGAGTACCCCCGTGATCACCATTAACGCTAACTGGCTGCTCGGATCGGGGAACAAATACAAAGCGGGCACACCTAATAGCAACCCACCCACGGTCCCTAGGATCCGTTCTTTGAGTTTGTTTCGCGTCGCCGAGTAGTTCGTCTGACAAACGAATTGAATCGTCATTAAGATCCAAAACCCATGTTCAAGCGATAGCCCTTGAATCACCCCGTAGCCGGCGAGTAGTGACAAAGAGAGGCGCACCGCATGGCGAAAACGTAGCGATTTGAGTGTCATCTGACGACGGATCCGATACACCATTTCGCCCAGAGAGCGCGCATCGGGGTCGGCCAGTTCGCTTTCTTGTGTGCCATCATTGGCAGCTAAATTACTAAGGCTCGCCAACTGCTCCTCAACGGTCTCTAGGTTTTTATAGAGAAAATCGAGCTGATGAAGTAAGGCCATGCGCGAGGCATCTTGGGTTTGTTCAGCCAATAAATATTGCATCGATTGCTGAATGGCCAGTAACGCTTGCTGACCCGCTTTTGGGTGCTGGTAGCGCGCCCCGATCGATAACGCTTGTGCAACATCGCGACAGGCACTGGCCTGGGCATTGAGCAAGGCTTCAAAGCGAAACAAGATATCAGAATGGAAAAACTGCGCGGCAAGATCTTGATAACGATAGTGCGAAGAGCTGACACGTTCATGGATATCTTGGGCAATAAAATAGGTTTGCAGCAACGCTTGATGCCGTTTAGTCAATCGCCCCCGTCGTGCACGGGCCAGCAAAGATGCCTTGGCTTGGTTGAGTGCGGCGACGACTTGGGCATTTCGGTTAGCCGCGGCGATGCGGGTCGGCTGGGGGACCAATTCTGTCACAGGGTGAAATAGGTTCGATTTGGTTTCCATATAGGTCGCGGTTTGGCGAAATACCGCCGCGAGCCGATGCTGTACCGGACGATGAGGCCAGATGACAATCCATATCAGCGACAAAAGGCCATACCAGACTGCCCCTGACAGCAGCATCATCGGTTGTAACCACATATCACTGCCTTGCTCCATGCCTAGCATGGTATAGACCGCCAACAGTAACGACGCAAACGCAATGGTGCCATAGCGTTCACCGATGGCCCCTAACATGATAAAACCAAAACTCGACACGGTGAGGCCGATAGCAAATAACCATGGCGTGTCATATAAGAGTTCGACGGAAAACGCCGCCACAGTAAAACAGACCAAGGTGACGCCAAGTGCGCGTACTCGGCCCCAAAAATGATCGTCCACTTCTGCCAGTGCCGAGGCGATGACGCCAAGGACGAGCGGGGTGACAATATCGGTACGTCCAGCGTAACTGGCATACAAGGCAACGCCCATCAGCGCAATCAGCACACGAATGCTGTCATTAATCCGGTGATTGGCCCAATACTCACGCAACGTGAGTGGCACGGTGGGAAAACGTGGCAGAGAAAAAGACATAAATAAACGTTATCGGCCAACAATGCTGGCAAGATACCAGAAACGGCCCGAGAAACTAACCCTGAATGCGTCTTTAAGCACCGCTTTTATCGTTTGGTTGCGGTAGGTCAATTCCTCAAGAGAATCGACGCTGAGAACAGGCTTTGTGGGCGATTGAATTGATTTATAGGATGGTGAGCAGTAGCATGCCAAGCATCTTTTAAAGGCCGCGCCTATCCCTCATTGGCTGACTAACGTATTGATATGAAACTCTCTGCAAATCGCTGGGCACAATGGCTTGTTTATGGCGATCATTATAGTTTACAGCTAGAAAATGATGGCTTACTGCTCGAATCTCGCCACCATCGTCAATATATTCCCTTTTCTGCCTGGAATGGGCAGCTCACCATTTCGCGTGGGCTACTCTGGGGAACCATCTCGTTGACTGGCTTCACAGAGCAAGGAGATGCTTATCCATTTGATGTGTTTGGCCTGCCTTGGCGACGTGCTAAACAGGCCGGTAAAGCCATTCATGCGCGTTATCAAGCCTATGTCGCACGCTATCAAAAACAGTTAGCGCTCATTCGACCGAGCTTGCTGGCTGACTATGAGGCGCTGGTGAACGCGCCAGGATACGTTCGCATGGCGCAATTACGCACTGCCCAGCAAACGTTATTGGATACGCTAGAAAGCGAGGGGATCCCAGCTGCTTTCCTTTCCCAGTTAGATGAAGGCGTCGCCACCACGTTGATGCCGGTGTTGCAAGGCGATACCCATTGGCTGAAAACCCGTAATCAGCAATGGCAAGCGGCGATGCTCAACCAGTGGCAAACCTGGTTTGATCAGATTGAATCGTCACCACTGAATCCGGCGCAGCGTGAGGCTGTGCTTACCGATGAATCTCATACCTTGGTGGTGGCGGGGCCCGGTAGCGGCAAAACCAGCGTACTGGTGGCACGCGCTGCCTACTTAATTGAAAGTGGGCAAGCCAAGCCTGAGCAGCTTTTATTGCTTGCCTTTGGCCGTGATGCCGCGACTGAGCTTAAAACCCGGATCAAGACCAAAACCGGCCATGAGGTGAATGTCACCACTTTTCATGGCTTTGCCCGCCAGCAACTTGCTGAGCACCAAGGGCAGGCCCCTATCATTTCCTCGCTGGCCAGTGATGAGACCGCCAAAGCCGCCTGGCTGACTCAAGCACTCGCCGAGCAGTGGCAGCAGCCCAACACACATAAAGCATGGGAAAAACTGCATCAGCAGCACGCACTGCCGATTGATGATCAGGCCGAGCTCAGCGCGTGTGCCCATGAAAGTCGGTTGCACAGCTGGGTTTGGTCGCGTCTCTCTCGGGTGATCCAAGCCAATACCACCAAGCGTGCGCTGACCGATAAACTGGCAAGCTTTGAGGAGCAGATCGGGTTAAAAAACGAACTGGCGGTGATTTGGCCGTTGTATCAAGCTTATAAACAAGCACTAAAAGCGGAGAACGCCGTTGATTTTGATGGACTGATCGTAAAAGCGACCAAGTTGTTCCAACAGCGAAAATTCGCCACGCCCATCCAGTTTGTGATGGTCGATGAATACCAAGACATTTCGCCGGCACGATTGGCGATGCTCGAGGCCTTGTGTCACGGCAAAACGGACAGTGAAATCTTAACGCCACGCGTCTCCTTATATGCCGTCGGGGATGATTGGCAAGCCATTTATCGTTTTGCCGGTGCCGATGTCAGTTTAACCACGGATTTTGCTCAGCGCTTTGGAGACAGTGAAATTTGCTGGCTGACCACCTGTTATCGCTATCCAGCAGCGTTGGGGGATATTGCGCAGCAGTTTATTTGCCAAAACCCCAAACAGCTCACTAAGCAATTGGATTACGCGCGCGACAAAGCATCGGCGAAAACGCCCAAAGCGATTAAAGTAATCACTGACGATAAGTTAGAAAAGACACTGGCAAGCCTTGCCAAAAAGCACGCCAAAACGACGCAACCCGTGACTGTTATGCTGATTGGTCGCACCCACTCTCGATGCCCTAACGATCTAGAAACTTGGCAGAAAACGTATCCCTCACTGGCCCTTCGCTATACCACCGCGCACGCCAGCAAGGGGCAAGAAGCCCACTATGTGTTTATTCTCGGCATGGATGAGGGAGTGTTTCCGGCCAAGCAACGCTCGCTGTCACTCGATGAGGCCTTATTAGGGAAAAATGAAGAGCCAATTGAACACGCGGAAGAACGGCGATTATGTTATGTCGCCCTGACGCGTGCCCAAAAACAAGTGTGGCTAGTACATCAAAAAGGCCATGCCTCACCGTTTGTGGAGGAACTGAAAGGAAACCTTTGAGGCGGTCTCCCACACTGTTAGCCATAGACGGCGTTAGTTATCGACAGACAGTGTGGGAAAAAAGATCACAAACGCTCGTCTAAGTACGCTTGATAATCAGGAATTTGGATATCGACATCCTGCCCGAATAGCGGCGACGTGATCATAAAGCGGGCGGTTGAGCGGTTGGTGGCAATTGGAATATTCCATACGGAGCCGACGCGCAGTAGCGCTTTAACATCTGGATCGTGTGGGACCGCATTGAGAGGATCCCAGAAGAAAATCATCACATCGATTTTTTGTTCAGAAATCATCGCCCCGAGTTGCTGATCCCCGCCCATCGGGCCGCTCATCAAAGGTGTTATTTTTAGCCCTGTTTCTCTTGCAAGGATGTGGCCCGTGGTGCCGGTGGCATAAAGCGCGTGCTGGCTCAGTATTTCTTTATTTTCTTTTACCCAGTCGCTCAAGGCATCTTTATAGTGATCATGTGCCACTAACGCGACGTGTTTGCGTGCAAGCATGGTGCGAGACGTTTGTTTCATAATCGATTCCATCTAAAACAAGGCGGTTAACGCCAAACTGCGAATGAACAGTGTATTGAAGCCTACGCCAATCTTGCATCGAATTATAGCGTACACCTGACAAACGCCGAACATAGGCTGTTAGAGTTATCACATTATCAATAAAAACTCTCCAAGCACATGAAATGAAGTCTGTTTTTACAGCCAGTTGTTAATCAAGCACGCAAAAGTGGCGCGACAGTCCATCGAAGTGACAACAAAAAGGCTACAGTTAACTAACTAGGCAAGGGAAACGCCTCGTTATACAGGAGAGTTTATGAGCAAGGAGTACGCGTATGTGGGTGACACTGGATTTTGAAGCATCCGGTTTGTCGTTAATGTCTTACCCGATTGAGGTAGGATACGTATTGCCAAATGGCGATAGTCAAAGTTTTTTAATTGATCCCTCCACCGCCAGTGGCCATTGGCATCACTGGGACCACGAAGCTGAATCCCGTATTCATGGTATCTCGCAAAAGACATTAGCCACAGAAGGCACCAGTGTATTGGCAGTATGTCAGCACCTTAACCAAACGCTCGCACCGTTTGAGCATGTATTGTGCGACAGCCAGTGGGACCTATTTTGGATGGGGCGGCTTTATAAAGCCTGCTATATGCGTCCTTCATTTACGTTAATGGAGGTAAACCAGTGGCTAAAAAAGCACAGTGATCTCGACCGACGTGATTTTAGTCGCGAAATGAAAGCATTGGGACCCGCCCCCCATCGTGCCGTCGAAGATGCATTACAAATTCGTCGTGCCCTTGAGAGCCTGTTAAAATAGTCGGCTTTTCAGCGCACGAGTAGGCTATCATGACAGCACCATCAACCCTGAGGTTTGCGCAATTTAACCTGTCTTTGGCAGGGCGCAAGGCTGGCGACATTAAATCACAGATGCAGGCACCAACGCCGAGTCGGCAAATTAAAAACCTCGCGGCCACCTTACAGCGCGTGCGACCTGATGTGGTGGTGCTGTGTGAATTTGATCACCCAGGCGATGGTGGCGATGATGGTGCACTGGCCGCATTTTGTGAGCGCCACTTAGCTAAATCGCAAGACGGCGACCCCCCGATTGATTATCCGTATCGCTATTTGCCTGCCACCAACACGGGTTTAAAACTCACGGTGCCGGTCAGCGCGCATCCACGTTTAACGGATGCTCAGCAGTGTCATGGCTTTGGCGACTATCATGGTCAGTTTGGCTTTGTGATCATATCGCGTTACCCCATTGAAGACACCGCGATTCGCACTTGGCAACACTTTGCGTGGCATCAGCTGCCTCACCATCAAATTCCGTCTGACTACTACACCGAAGCGGCGAAAAAAAAGCTACGTCTAGCTTCGAAAAACCTGGTCTCTGTGCCGATCAGTATCGGCGATCAGCAGATACGCTTGGTAGCGTGTCACCCCACGCCGCCGGTGTTTGATGGGCCTGAAAAGCGTAATTGGCGGCGCAACAGTGATGAAATTCACCAACTAATTGGCCTTTTGGATAACGCGGATTGGCTGGTGGACGACAAGGGCGTCCACGGCGGGCTTTCTTCCGAGATACCTTTTGTGGTGATCGGCGATTTAAATGCGGACCCGAGCTACGGCGATGGGGATAAGCAAGCCATTGGTGCCTTGCTTAACCATCCGCGTGTGCACCCTGATGTCGCCACTGGTGCGCAGGTGCCAAAAAGTGAGGCGGCCCAGTCTCACGCGTTTCGCTTTATCGATGGCAAAGGGCGGGCAATCGCTACCCATAACGGCGGGCTGCGCCTCGATTATGTCTTGCCTTCGCGAGAGCTTACGGTGTTAGCCTCCGGCGTATTTTGGCCTGCCCCTGATGATACCGACTACCCACTGATTTGTGATAAAAACGGCCAAGAACACGCGCGTGCCCACTCGGATCACCGCCTTGTTTGGGTCGATGTGGCGCTCAATTAGCGAGGCTGCGAGTCCAGCGCTACGCCTTCACGTTGACACGCGACTTCAGCGAGCCGTTTAGCTTGTTCATCCGGTTTTAAAAAACAGCAAGTTGAGCAATAGCTGTGATCATCGACAGTAAAGATCCGGCAACAGCCGCCGCGCAAACGGAAGCTATGGGTTTGCAGCACGGTTTGGGTGTCGTTCGGATCGTAGACGGTGACATCGTGAAAACCACTGCGCTTGCTATAAAGCGGGGTGCCGCGTTGATGAACGATCGACAGCGCGGCTTCACGCGCGGCCTGCTCACAATCGCGATGCTTCCCGACCATTAAGAAAGCAATACAGATTGAATCCGCGATCACTTTCCATAGTGGCCCCTCACGCATACCACTTTGCTCGGCAATCGCATCGACGATGGGCGAAAAGTGATGCAATAAAGCACCATGCAAAATCGCTCGCCAGTCCTGGTGATCTTGCCGTCTCCATCCCTCAAGGGCGCTGAGATAAAAATGCGGCTTGTGATAAACAAGCTCTTGGCCATTGGGTTTAGTGACGCGGGTAGGTTCGTATTTCACCTGCCAATTATCCAAGTCCAGTGATGGTATCTGCCCGCCCTGTAGCCAGCTTGCCAGCACCGGCAGCAGAAACTCATACGCATAAGCCCCGATAAAAAGGGTACCTTGGGCACGGCTATCCGCATCGCCATAGGTGGCGTTCACTGCAGAAAAACAATGCGCCAGCCCTTGCGCGGTGGTGAGCTGCTTACGGAGCGAAACGCCTTTCACCGCATCAGGCACCATAGATAAGCCCAGGGCTGGCGGAAAAGAGGGCAGTGTCACTGTGGCGGGTAATGGTAATGCATCAACGGTAGGGTTAGCTGCGCTCATCAACACTCCTTTGAGTTGGCGCCTAAAAAGAAGAATTTACCACGTGATATAACCAATTGTAAGAGTGATTCGTATTTGGTTTAAGAGTGTAGCTTGGCGAGAAAAATGTAGCTTGGCGAGAAAAAATGTAGCCTGGCGAGAAAAGATGATCGGTGCAGCGGAGCCGACTGCACCGATATAAGGGGTATGCGCCTATCCCGGCTGGACCTGATAGCGCCCAGGCTTGTGATTCATCGCCAGCACGAGGTTAGTGGTAATCGCCGCGGCGACAGATAAGGCAATTAGCCATGGTTCAACGACCATCAGTGACAACACCACAATCGAGCAATCCAGCGCCATTTGCACTTTCCCGGCGCGGATGCCGAATCGTTGCTGTAAGAACAGCGCTAAGGTGTTAAACCCGCCCAAACTGCATTGATGCCGAAACATCACCAGCATGCCCATACCAATGAGGCCACCGCCAATCAAAGCGGCATAGACGGGATGAATACTTTGAATGGTGAGCACGCGATGTAAGTGATCAGCACAGAAAGACACAATGCTGACGGCGACCAAGGTACTTAAGGTGAAGCGTTTACCCATTTGGGTGTAAGCGAGCCAATAGAAAGGTAGGTTGATCACGAAGAAAAGCTCACCAAAACTAAAGTCGGTGACACGTTGTAAAAAGAGTGCCAGCCCAGCGGTACCGCCGGTGAGTAGGCCTACTTGGTTGAAAAAGAAGATGCCAAGTGACACCAGACTACTCCCAATGAGTAGCGCCAATGCGTTTTCACGCTTGGAATGATTTCTATCCATACTTGCGTTCTATCCCTATTAAAACGACCGCTACACCATACGCTGCTTTTCAATGAGGTCGAGTCAAACATCCGTTTGATAACAAGTGAATAACAAATCAATGCGTACATTATCATTTACGTTGTGGGCGAGATCACGACAAAAATACGTCGCTACAGACCAAAGTCTAATCTACATTGTCTACAATCTTATTCTATTCTGGCTGTATTAAAGTTTTTAGGCGGTATTTATGTCTTTATTGTCGACAAATGACCAGACTCTCGATCAACACACGCAATCGACTCCGGCTGAGTCACGTGAGCCCACCAAGTCAGCGAGCCTGACCGAGCAGCTTATCGAGGCGATTGTCACCGGCACCTATCCAGCAGGCACCAAGGTATCGGAAGCGGGATTAGCCGCCGCGTTTGGCGTCAGCCGAGGTCCACTGCGCGAGGCGATGATGCGGGTCGAAGCCTTAGGACTGGTAGAGCGGGTGCCTCATGTGGGCGCGAGAGTGGTGACGCTGACACATCGCCAATTAGCCGAGATCTACGCAGTGCGAGAAGCCTTAGAGGGCATGGCGGCAAGACTGGCGTGCGCGCACATCACCGATGCCGAGATCGATCAGTTAAGTGAGGTGCTCGCCACCCACCATGCCTATATCGAGCGGGTGGAGGGGGCGGCCTACTTTCATCAACAAGGCGACTTTGATTTTCATTATTGCATCATCAAAGCCAGCCATAACCAGAAACTGATCAATCTGTTATGTGGTGAGTTATACCACTTGCTGCGTATGTACCGCTTTCAATCGCCCCGGGCGCATTCTCGCCCCCAGCAAGCGCTGCAAGAGCACATGCAAATTTTGGCGGCAATTCGCGAGCGCGATGCCGAGCTGGCGGAAATGCTGATGCGTCGTCACATTCAGCGCAGCCGCCAACTGATTGAACAGCGAATAGCAGATTGAATAGCAAATAGCAGATTGAATAGTCACTGACGAATTAAAAATAGTGCGGCGGTGATCCCCGCTAAGCCACGAATTTACAAGGAGAATACTATGAGTGCAGGTGCGCGTTTTCGCCAAGCGGTGAGCAGCAATATTCCGCTGCAAGTCGTCGGCACAATTAACCCCTATTGCGCCATGATGGCAGAGCGGGTGGGGCATCAAGCCATTTATCTATCCGGAGGCGGGATTGCTAACGCCTCTTACGGCTTACCGGATTTGGGGATCACGACTCTCAACGATGTGTTGGAAGATGTCCGCCGGATCACCGCAGCAACCGATGTGCCCTTGCTGGTAGATATTGATACCGGTTTTGGCGGTGCGCTCAATATTGCTCGTACCATTCGCGAAATGGAACGCGCCGGCGCGGGCGCGGTGCATATGGAAGATCAAGTGGCGCAAAAGCGCTGCGGTCATCGTCCCAACAAAGAAATTGTCAGCCAAGCTGAAATGGTCGACCGCATTAAAGCGGCGGTGGACGCGCGCACCGATCCTGAGTTTGTGATCATGGCGCGCACCGATGCGTTGGCGGTGGAAGGCATGGACAGTGCCGTCGCCCGCGCCAGAGCGTACGTAGAAGCGGGCGCGGACATGATTTTCCCCGAAGCCATGCAAACGCTCGAGCAGTACCAAGCCTTTGTCGAGCAAGTAAAGGTGCCGGTATTGGCCAATATCACCGAGTTTGGTCAAACCCCACTGTTTACCAGTCAAGAACTAGCGAGCGTGGGGGTCAGCATGGTGTTGTATCCGCTCTCTGCGTTTCGTGCTATGAACCAAGCCGCCCTCAATGTGTATCAACACCTGCTGGATGATGGCCACCAGAAAAACGTGGTCGACGCCATGCAAACCCGTGATGCGCTCTATGACTTCTTGGAGTATCACGCCTACGAACAGCAATTGGATCGCCTATTTGGCAAAGAGTGATCACAGACGCACACCCTCGGTGTTAAAACGTCGGTTACACCACTGGAATTATCGCCACGTTCACGGATTCATGCAGCGGTTGAATCTGATGGCATCAAAGGAAAGGAGCCAATCATGACAAATGTCGCCGTCGCACCCAAAGACAAATCACTCTCCGGCGCGGGCCTTCGCGGCCAAAGTGCCGGCATCACCGCCTTGTGTACGGTCGGGCAAACCGGCACTGGATTAACCTACCGGGGTTATGACATTACCGATTTAGCCAATCACGCCCAATTTGAGGAAGTGGCGTACCTGCTACTCAAAGGTCAACTCCCCAATCGCCAAGCACTGGCTGATTACACAGAAACCTTGGTTGGCAAGCGGGGATTACCTGACGCCTTAAAAGCGGTGTTGGAACGGATCCCGGCCAATGCGCACCCCATGGATGTGATGCGTAGTGGCTGCTCGATGCTGGGTAATTTGGATCAAGAAACCGATTTTAGTGAGCAAGCGGATAAAACCGATACGCTGTTGGCGATGTTACCGGCCATTATCTGCTATTGGTATCGCTATTCGCATGATGGCGTGCGGGTCGATACCTATCAGCCAGAGGTGAAAAGCATTGGTGGTTACTTCCTCAAAATGCTGACTGATGAAACCCCGTCGCCACTGCATGAATCTGTGATGCATTGCTCGCTGGTGCTGTATGCCGAGCATGAGTTCAATGCTTCGACCTTTACCGCCCGAGTGTGCGCGTCCACCTTGTCCGATTTGCACTCTTGCATTACTGCGGCCATCGGCAGTTTGCGCGGCCCATTACATGGCGGTGCCAACGAAGCGGCAATGGCGATGCTGGAACAGTGGCGCACACCTGACGAAGCCGAAGCAGGGTTAATGCAAATGCTCGCCAATAAAGACAAGGTGATGGGCTTTGGCCATGCAATTTACCGTGAGTCAGATCCCCGCAATGCCCTTATCAAACATTGGTCGAAACAGCTTGCCGAAAACGCACCAGACGCTTGGCTTTATGACGTGTCTGAGCGGGTTGAGCAAGTGATGAAGCGCGAAAAAGGCTTGTTCCCCAATGCCGATTTTTATCACGCATCGGCCTATCACTTTATGGGGATCCCAACCAAATTGTTTACCCCGATTTTTGTGATGAGCCGAGTAACGGGCTGGGCGGCGCATGTGTTTGAGCAGCGCGCCAATAACCGCATTATTCGCCCAAGTGCCGATTACGACGGCCCTGAACACCAAGATTGGCTACCTATCGATCAGCGCCCCTAATCGGCGCGCATTCACCCGATTGAAATTACAGAAGGAATTGACCATGAGCAACAACGTAGAACTGAACCAGCGCCCCGACCCCGATGCCTTATTGGTGCAAATTGCTGACTATGTCGATAGCACGCCGATTGCCTCGGCAGAAGCCTACAACACCGCACGCAACTGTTTGATGGATACCCTTGGCTGTGGCTTGCTGGCGTTACGTTTCCCTGAATGCACCAAACACCTGGGTCCACTGGTGCCGGGTACTACAGTGCAACATGGTGCGCGTGTGCCGGGCACCTCTCATGAGCTTGATCCGGTCACTGCCGCGTTTAACATCGGTTGTATTATTCGCTGGCTCGATTTTAACGATACTTGGCTCGCCGCCGAGTGGGGCCATCCGTCCGATAACCTAGGTGGAATTTTGGCCACCGCCGATTACTTAAGCCGTGTGGCCGTGGCCGAAGGCAAACCGCCGCTTACCATGCGCGATGTATTGACTGCGATGATCAAAGCGCATGAGATCCAAGGCGTGCTTGCTCTTGAAAATAGCTTTAACCGCGTCGGGCTCGATCACGTTTTATTGGTGCGCGTGGCATCAACGGCGGTGGTCACCAAAATGCTGGGCGGTAATCGGGATCAGATCATTGATGCCGTTTCACAAGCGTGGGTGGATGGCTGCGCGCTGCGCACCTACCGCCATGCGCCGAACGCCGGTTCACGCAAATCGTGGGCGGCGGGCGATGCCACTTCTCGCGCGGTGCGTCTGGCGATGATCACCATGAAAGGCGAAATGGGAATGCCGTCGGTACTCAGCGCGCCCAAATGGGGCTATTACGATGTGCTGTTTAACGGTAATCCCTTTAGTATCAAACAAGACTTTGCCAGCTACGTGATGGAAAACGTGCTGTTTAAGATTGCCTTCCCTGCTGAGTTTCATGCTCAAACCGCGGTGGAAGCGGCCGTTACCTTGCATGCACAGGTTAAAGACCGGGCTGACGAGATTGAACGTATTGAAATCACCACCCATGAATCGGCCATTCGCATCATTTCTAAAGAAGGGGAGTTGGCCAACCCGGCCGACCGTGACCACTGCCTGCAATATATGGTGGCGGTGCCGCTGTTATACGGCAATCTGGTGGCCGAGCACTATGAAGATGCCTTCCATCACGCCGACCCGCGTATTGACGCGCTACGGCAAAAAATGGTGATCAAAGAAGACCCACGCTATAGCGCGGAATACCTAGAAGCCGAAAAGCGCTCGATTGCCAATGCGATCCAAATCTTCTTTACCGATGGCAGCCACACTGAACAAGTCGCGGTGGAATACCCGATTGGTCATCGCCGTCGCCGTGAGGAAGGGATCCCTGTGCTGGAGCAAAAATTCCGCTCCAACTTGGTAACTCGGTTCCCGCAAGCACAGAGCGATAAAATTGCCGCCTTATGTAACGACCAGGCCGCGCTGGAGAAAACCCCGGTGCACGAATTTATGTCGCTGTTTGTGATTAACTAAGCACGTTCTCAACACGTTGCTTGCTAACTCATCGCTCGCTGATCGCGGGCGATAAGGAGCCGCTTATGCAAGAAGCCAGTTATCAACACCACGCGGATTGGGCTAGCCGTGATCCCGAGGGATTTTGGCAGGCACAGGCCAAACAGCTCGATTGGTTTACCTTTCCTCAAACCATGCTTAGCAAAGACGACAATGGCATTGAGCGCTGGTTTGCCGATGGCACTATGAACACCGCGTATATGGCACTCGATGCCCATGTCGAACAAGGCCGGGGCGAGCAAACCGCGCTGATTTACGACTCACCGGTTACCGATAAAAAAACCACCTACACTTATGCGGCGCTGCGTGACTATGTGGCGAAAGTGGCGGGCATGTTGGCAGGACTAGGGGTTGAAAAAGGGGATCGCGTGGTGATTTATATGCCCATGATCCCAGAAGCAACCGTAGCGATGCTCGCTTGCGCACGGCTTGGTGCTATTCATTCGGTGGTGTTTGGTGGCTTTGCCCCGAACGAGCTGGCGGTACGGATTGAAGATGCGGAGCCCAAAGCGGTGCTCACCGCCTCATGCGGGATTGAAGGCGAGAAAACCTTGGCGTATAAGCCGATGGTTGATCAAGCCATCATGGACAGCCGCTACAAACCCGACCATGTGGTGGTCTATCAACGTGCGATGTGTCGTGCCAATTTAGACAATCCGCGTGATGCCGACTGGGCAGCATTATTGGCTGAAGCAAAGCCTGCAGCACCGGTGCCCGTCAAAGCCACCGATCCTTTATACATCCTCTACACCTCTGGCACCACCGGCAAACCCAAAGGCGTAGTGCGTGACAATGGCGGTCATGCCGTGGCGATGAAGTACAGCATGAGCGCGATTTACAACGTCAAACCCGGCGAGGTGTTTTGGGCCGCGTCGGATGTCGGTTGGGTGGTGGGGCACTCGTATATTGTGTATGCCCCTTTGCTACATGGCTGCACCACGGTGATGTTTGAGGGCAAGCCCGTCGGTACACCGGATGCGGGTGCCTTTTGGCGCGTGGTTGATACATATAACGTCAGCATCTTGTTCTCGGCGCCTACCGCCTTTCGGGCGATTAAAAAACAAGATCCAAACGGTGATCACCTTGCGCGCTATCCGATGACATCCTTACGCACCGTGTTTATGGCGGGCGAACGGCTTGATCCACCGACATTGGAATGGGTGGAAGAAAAGACCCAGCGACCCGTGGTTGATCACTGGTGGCAAACCGAAACTGGCTGGGCGATTGCAGGCAATCCATTAGGGTTAACCTGCTTTGCGACCAAGCCCGGCTCGGCAACCATGCCAAGCCCTGGCTATCAAGTGCAGATCCTTGATGAAATGGGCGAACTGGCGGCGCCAAACCAACAAGGATATATTGCGATAAAACGGCCCCTGCCGCCTAGCTGCCTGCCCACGGTGTGGCGTAACCACGATCGCTTTGAAGCCGGCTATCTCAGCCAGTTCCCCGGCTATTATGTGTCTGGTGATGGGGGTTACATGGATGAAGATGGCTACGTGTTTGTGATGGGACGGATTGATGATGTGATTAACGTCGCAGGTCACCGTTTATCGACCGGCGAAATGGAAGAGGTGTTAGGCAGCCATGAAGCGGTCGCCGAATGTGCGGTGGTGGGCATGCACGATGAGCTTAAAGGCCAATTGCCGCTCGGCTTAGTGGTGCTGAAAGACGGCTTTGTCTCAGTGAGTGGCGAGATAGAACGGGAATTGGTGCAGCGTGTGCGTGACAGAATTGGCGCAATTGCTTGCTTTAAACAAGCAGTTATCGTCGATAAATTACCCAAAACACGCTCAGGTAAAATCTTGCGCCGTATTATTCGCCAAATGGCGGATGGCGAGTCGTATCAAGTCCCCTCGACCATTGATGACCCTAGCAGTTTGGAGGCGATTGCCTCGGCGTTGTCATCGTAAGCTTTGTTATTCAAGCTTTGTTATTCAAGCTTTATTATTTAGGCCTTGTTATTCAGGGCTTGCTATTTAGAGCTTGTCATTTTGGAGCTTGTCATTCTGAGCGTGACAATAGGTGCGACAACGCGTGGTATCACAGCAATACCACGCGTTAAGATAAGAGCGCGCTTATTGAGTGATGCGCGGGCTTATTGAATCAAACACGCAAACCCTTTGAGGTAGAAACCTTCTGGATAAGCACTGTGAGTGGGGTGATCCGCGGCTTGTGCAAAGCGTTCGATAAACTGCACGTTTTTACCCGCATCTAATGCCGCGTCCGCCAAGATCTTTTGGAATAACCCTGAGTCCATCAGCCCTGAACATGAATAACTGAGCAGCACACCGCCTGGGTTTAACAGCTGCATGGCGAGCATATTGATATCTTTATAACCGCGGCATGCGCCGTTCAGTTGTGATTTCGATTCGGCAAACTTGGGCGGGTCCATCACAATGACGTCAAACCGTTCGCCTTGTTCGCGATAAGTGCGCAGCAGCTTGAACACATCGGCATTCACAAACTCAGCACGGGTGAGATCAAAGCCGTTACGTTCGGCATTGGCCTTGGCTCTATCGAGCGCCGGCTGTGACACATCCACATTGATGACCTGTTTGGCATTGCCTTTTTGCGCATACAAGCCAAAGCCGCCAGTGTAACAAAAGCAGTTTAAGACGCGTTTGCCATCCATATACTTAACCGCTTGCTCGCGGCTATCACGCTGGTCGAGATAAAAACCGGTTTTATGGCCCTTGGTAATGTCGACCTCAATCGCAACCCCATTTTCTTCGATGATGACAGTGGCCGGTGGCTCGTCACCGTGTAATACGCCGATACGTGGTTTCAAACCCTCCTTTTTGCGAATCGCAACATCCGAGCGTTCGTAAATATGGCAGTCAGGAAATTCGCTACGCAGTGCGGTGACCAGGTTATCGCGTTGGGCATCCGCGCCGGCGCTCAGCAATTGGCACACTAGGTAGTTATCGTATTTATCCACGGTAATGCCGGGCACACCGTCTGACTCGGCGGCCAATAGACGGTAACCGGTTAAGCCATCACGCTCGGCGAGCATGGTACGTAGCGATTTTGCCGCACGAATACGGGCGAGGAAAAAGTCACTGTCGATGATGGTTTTCTCAAAGCACCACATGCGTACCCGAATTTGTGATTGCGGCGAGAATGCCCCTAGGCCTAAAAATTCGCCTTGATGATCACAAACAGTGACAGTGTCACCTAATCCGGGCTTGCCTTCAACGCGGGTGATTCCTCGCGAGAAAATCCAAGGATGGCGGCGTTTGATTGATTTATCGCGGCCTTTGGCGAGATACACAGTGGCAGTCATGATGGTTCCTAACAATGGGTGGTGCAAAACACGTCAAAATGCTGAGTGAGGCACCTGCATCATGACGTGACTTGCGGATAAAGCAAAAAGGGCGGGTATTGTCGAGCAAGGCTGACGGCATTGCAATAAAAACGCGCCCAGAGTAGGGCGCGCGATAAGGGGAATAATGGAATCAAGCTATGGCGTTAGGTGCGAAGCCCTGCCACTAAGGTTTTAAGCTGGTGGGCTTGTGCGCCAAGTTCGCTCACTTCGGTAGCGGAATCACGCAGCATTTGGGCAACCTGGGTAGACTGGCTGCGTACTTGCTCCACATCTTGCGAAATCGTACCCGCAACATTACCTTGCTGCTCAGCAGCGGCGGCAATTTCGGTGCTGCGATCGGCAATGGTGCCACTGCGCTCAGCGATTTGGCTGATCTCCGTATCAATCTCTTGCACCGCCGCCTCACTGGCTGACGCATTTTCAACCGTGCCTTCCATCACCCGGCGTAGCTCGGCGGTGTGCGTTTGCAGTGACTCAATCATAGATTGAATATCAACCGTCGATTCCTGGGTGCGGCTAGCCAGTGTGCGCACTTCGTCTGCGACCACGGCAAAGCCACGACCTTGTTCGCCGGCACGCGCGGCTTCAATCGCGGCGTTGAGCGCCAGTAGGTTAGTTTGTTCACTAATACCGTTAATGGTGGTTACCACGGTACCGATTTGCTCGGCGTTTTTGCTCAGCTCGCTGACTTTATCTGCCGCTTGAGCTATCTCGCTGGCAAGACCATTAATCGCGGTCATGGTTTGCTGAACTTGCTGACGCCCCAGATTTGCAGCTTCTGTGGCTTCTTGTGTTTGGGTTGATGTCTCGGTGGCATGCGTTGCGACCTCGCGAATTGAGCTCGCCATTTCTTCGGTCGCGCTGGCCAGCGAATCAAGGTACTGACGCTGGCTCTCGCCCACAGCTTCGCTTTCATTGCTGCGCTGCTGCAAACTTGCGGACAGGCCGTCCATCATCTCTGCGCTTTCCTGGATTGCTTTTACCAAACTCTGTTCACGCTCGAGCACTTGATCGATGGTGACTGCGATCTGGCTAAACTCATCACGGACCGGAATAAAGTTCATCCGGTAACTTAGCTCACCATCTGCTAGCTTTAATAGAGCTTGGTTCATGGTGTACATGGCGCCGCCGATAAAGGTCATGATGTAGTAAATCAGCACCGCAATGACTAAGACCATGCCAAGCAGCAGGCTCCAATCGGTGGCGCTCATATGGCTAAATAGCGAGCCGTCGAGCTGATAGATAAGCTCATTGCCATTGAACGTAAAACCGGTTTGCTGGCTATTGAGCAGGGTTTGCACCTCGCCTTTCGGGAGGTCGTATTTTTCAACGATGGCTTGAATGGCTTGACCTTCCGCCTCCATTTTGTGTGCCACACGGGTATCCGAGGCTGCATCTAAGGTAAGCGCAATCACAACCATTGCGAGTAAGGGGAGGAAAAAAATAAGGTAAAATTTCTCTTGGAGCCGAAGGTGGATGAGATATTTATCAATCCATCGAAACGCAACTTCTTTCATGACGTAATCCTGTCAAACGACTTGTCTCATGTAGCGTTATACAGGTGTCGTTTTGCAATGGGAATACAGTAGAGGTGACCGATGTCTCAAAAATGTATTAGGGCCTATGTCACAGGTCACGTTCAGGGGGTTGGCTTTCGTTATCAGACCGCCCATGAAGCGATAACGCTCTCATTGACCGGGTATGCGAAGAACTTACCGGATGGGCGTGTTGAGGTACTGGCATGTGGCCGCAATGAATCGGTGGATGCCCTCATGGCGTGGTTAGATAAAGGGCCGCCTACCGCGGGTGTTGATCAGGTCGATAAAGAAGACGTGGAGTGGCGCGCCGTAGATGGCTTCGCAATACTATAGCGACTCGATAGGACCATGTCGCCTAGGTAACAAGTCGTGTTTAGCTAAAAAACAGCGCCTAGGTAACAAATAGCAATTAGCTAAAACATGTAAGCGCCGCGGTGGGCAGTGCGGCGCTTATAGGCTGGCCATCGGTACTAAAGACATTTAGCCGGCTTAGGTAAACCTGCCAGTTTTGTTGCCTGTTTAGCGGGACCTTTCGGGAACAGCTTGAACAAATACTTGCTGTTGCCTTTTTCTGGGCCGTATTCTTTTTCCATCGATTTAACCAACAAACGCACCGCCGGTGAGGTGTTGTATTCTTGGTAAAAGTGGCGGACAAAGTGAATCACTTCCCAATGGGCCTCGGTAAGGGCAATGCCTTCTTGCTCTGCAAGCATGGGAACTAATGCTTCGTGCCAGTCGTCCACATTTTTTAAATACCCCTGCGCATCCGTCGCAATGGTTTCACCTTCATACACCAGCATAGTCTTACCTTTGTTCGTCATCTGATCGGACGTTATCGCTGTTATTAAAGCTGCAAAGCATAGCGAGCAGGGAGGGCGAGTGCAACTGGCGTTCAACCGCGACTCCGTGCTGCGCGCCGCACTGAGTGGGTGCGCCATTTAACGACAAAAAAGCCGGCGCGTGCCGGCTCTTTGTGTTTGTTACTGATGAGTCCCTAGGGTTTAGTCGTCGTTCATAAAGCCAAGAATGCTCAGCATATGAACGAAGATGTTGAAGATGTTCAAGTACAGCGACACTGTGGCGCGGATGTAGTTGGTCTCGCCGCCATTAATGATGTTGCTGGTGTCATACAGAATAAAGGCTGAGAAAATCAGTACCGCGATGGTGCTAATTGCCAGGCTCAACGCCGGGATCTGCAAGAAAATATTCGCGACCATTGCCACTAATAGGGCAATCACACCGGCAACCAAGAAACCACCCATGAAAGAGAAGTCTTTCTTAGAGGTAATGGCATACGCCGATAGGCCTAGGAACACCATCCCAGTGGTGGCAAGCGCCTGCATCACAATGCCTGGGCCGCTAGAAAGGCTCAGGTAGTAAGTCAGGGTTGGGCCGAGTGAGGCACCCAGCAAGCCGGTGAAGACGAATGTCCACACAATACCGGCAGAAGAGTTCATGGTGCGTGGTAGCACAAAGAACACGATCGCCAACGCACCTAGGGTCATACCTAGCGACATCATTGGGCCGATGCCGACAGCGATAGCGATAAAGGCCGCGATAGCACTGGTGATCAGTGTCATCGATAGCAGTGCATACGTGTTACGTAGCACCTTGTTTGTAGATAACGCACTCTGCTGTGACTGGCTGTGCGAAACGATACGATCGTTCATAACGTTCTCCCGGTTGGGTTAACAATCCATTTTTATATACGACAGTTATGTGGGCAGTCGTTCACTTTTTCAAGCTGCCCACGTCCTTAATCTAAACCACGACTGGCTTTTATAGGGTTAATAATACCTTATCCGCGCCTAACACCGATGGTGAAGTTGTAAAGGGATGTTAACCCAGCCCTTAAAGCGCGAACAAGGTAAAGTTTGTTACATCAACCACTTCCACCAGACGAACACGGCCAAGAAACCAAATAAATAGACCAGCCCGGTGATTGCCAATGCGCGCATCGCCTTGCTCATGGTCACTTCGGGTGGTAAACGGTGCTTGGTCACCAAAATATAGTTCAATAGCGCGAAAAAGGGCGTGGTGACAAATGCCGCGACCATGGCAAAATCAAGCATGGTCAGCAGCGCCCCAGTCCAAAATGCTACGATAGCCAGTGCCAACACAGCGATCAGTACCATCCAGCCTTGTGTAACTGCGGGTTTTGCTTCTGCTTCTGTTTGCTCGCGTAATAACCGTTGCGATTCCGACACCACCCGCGCATAGCCATCGATTACCGTGATGGTGCTGCCGAAGATACAGAAAAAGGCGACCACCGCAATCAAATAACGTGACCACTCGCCAATGGTGGCGGCATACAAACTCACCAATTGATGAGAAAAGCCAATACCGGATTGTTTCAGTTCAACCCCGCTGCCGTGCAGAAGCAGGGCACCCAGTGATAAGAACACAATCGCCAATAGCGCGGTGCCAATGTAGCCGACGTTAAAATCAAACAGCGCCGCTTGGGCATTGATTGGCTCAGATTGCGCTTTGCGCTTGAGCCACACCGACGTAATACTAGAAATTTCAATCGGGGCGGGCATCCAACCCATGGTGACCACGATAAAGCCAATCGCTGCTACCGACCAAATCGACGGCGCATTAAAACTAGGCTCGACCGCGACTGGGTTACCGACCGCAACTGTAACCGCGACCAAAGTGGCGCAAGTTAGCGTTGCCATGATTACTTTAGCAAGCAGATCCAATGCCTTGTAGTGGCCAGCAATTAATATCACCAGGCAAGTGATCACAATAATGGTCGACAACACCGTTAGTGACAGATCAAACGGCACAAAATAGCTTAATAAGCTGGCGCTAAATAAGGTCAAGGCAGCGGTGTTAATAACACCAGACACGGCACTCAGTGCAACAAACAGCCACAAGTAAGGGCGGCCTAAGCGCGCATAGCCTTCTACCAGCGTTTCGCCAGTGCCTGCGGTATATTGTACGCCTGCTCGGAAAAAGGGGTATTTAAATAAGTTAACGAGCAGGATCAATGCTGCGAGCTGCCAGCCATAAATAGCACCGGCYTTGGTAGACGCAACAAGGTGAGATCCGCCTACTGCCGCCGCGGCCATCATTATCCCTGGCCCTAAAGCGCGTAGGCGTTGCATCACCGACAAGCTGGGCGCTGTCTGGTGCGAAGAGACGGTTTGCATGGTTGTTTCCTTTATAATAATTGCGTTGTTGTGTTTGCTTAATTTTATGATTTAACGCTATTGCTTTTATATTTTACGCGTAAGGCCGATTTTTATCGTTTTGCCTTCAGTGTTTGTGTCAATAGCTACCCATGAATAGCATATGAGTTAAACGTGTCAACCAGTCTTGCCATATTTATTCAGCATAGGCGTCACGCTGGGTGCGAATGACCAACACCGCTAACCTGACATAAATATAAAGCGATAAACATCTGACCATTGTCTGAGAGAGCAGACAGCGCCGGAAAAGATCTTAGCAGGGTGCAATCAGGGCTGAATAAGTGTGATCTAAGATCAAATTCTGCTGGAAATGAGACTCCAATCACAATAGAATGCTCGCCCAACATGCGCTCTTTGCTCAGTGATAGGCAAAGAGTGGCTGTGTCGCGATTCGCGGCTGAAGAAAAAGCGTCCAAGGTAGGGCCCACCTTCACCGAACCCGCGGTACGATGTAACGCATGATGGAACCTCTTGCCTCCCCGGCAGCGTGTCGTACTCATCCGTACCGCAAGTGCAATACAACACGGCAAGGTAATCTATTTATGCAACTCCTCTATAGTGCGGCAGGTCTCGTCGCTCTGGTTCTGTGCGCGTGCGCATTTTCCACTAACCGTAAAGCTATCAATTGGCGTACCGTGCTCGGCGCGTTTGGTTTGCAAGCCGGTTTCGCGGCGTTAGTGCTCTATATCCCCTTTGGGCAAGCCATGCTGGGCTCAATGAGCAATGGCGCGGCTAAGTTGTTATCGTTCGCCAACGAAGGCATCGAATTTGTATTTGGTCCGCTGGCCAATGATGGATTTATCTTCGCTGTTAAAGTTTTGCCGTTAATCATTTTTATCAGTGCGCTGATTTCTCTCCTTTATCATCTCGGCATTATGCAGTGGGTTATTAAATTGCTCGGCGGGGGCATACAGCGATTACTCGGCACCAGTCGAGCTGAATCGCTGGTAGCCACCAGTAACATCTTTCTTTCTCAGGGCGAATCTCCTTTGGTGGTTCGCCCTTTTCTTAGCAAAATGACTCGCTCAGAGCTATTTGCGGTGATGGTCGGCGGTATGGCCTCGGTGGCCGGTAGTGTGCTTGGCGGTTATGCCGCGATGGGTGTAGATTTAAAATACCTGATTGCGGCGAGCTTTATGGCGGCACCGGGTGGGCTATTGATGGCCAAAATCATCGTCCCAGAGACCGAAACACCGGCCGAGCAAAGCCAGGTTGAGATCAGCGATAGCGACCAAGCAAACGCGATTGATGCATTGGCTAGCGGGGCGATGAACGGCATGAAAGTCGCGGTTGCGGTCGGCACCATGCTGGTGGCCTTTATCAGTGTGATTGCGATGCTAAACGCCGGGCTGAGTAGTTTAGGGGAGTTGGTCGACATTGACGGCTTAAGCCTAGAAATGTTGTTTGGTTACCTGTTCTCACCCCTGGCGCTGCTTACCGGTGTACCCGTGCATGAAGTGTTTGATGTCGGCAACCTCTTGGGACAGAAGATTGCGCTTAATGAGTTTGTCGCCTTCTTATCCTTTGCCGATATTAAAGCCAACCTGTCGGTGCAAAGCCAGGTGATTGTGACTTTTGCCTTGTGTGGCTTTGCCAATATCGGCTCGATTGCCATTCAACTCGGCTCGATTGGTGCCATGGTGCCAGAGCGCCGCAAAGATGTGGCAAGCTTAGGCGTGCGCGCGGTGATTGCTGCCACCTTTGCCAACCTAATGAGTGCGGCATTGGCGGGTATTTTTATCGCGCTATAAACATTGCGCGGTAACGAGACTCGGTTAAAGTATCTCAGTAAAAGCAGGGCGATTGGCGGCAAGCTAATCGCCTTTTGCTAGCAATATCGCCAAGCTGATCACAGCTTGAGCGAACAGACAAGAAGCGGTAAATAAAGGGTTTACAAGCCAAAGCGAACCCAATAATATACGCCGCGTTCCGGAGAGATGGCTGAGTGGTTGAAAGCACCGGTCTTGAAAACCGGCAAGGGTTAATAGCCCTTCTAGGGTTCAAATCCCTATCTCTCCGCCACATATAAAAAAGCCGCTGCTCAGTCAGCGGCTTTTTTGCGTTTATCCCCCCACAAACTCCCAAACCCTGACCGCGCCAACATTTTAGACGCCTTTGCCTAAACACACTGCCCAGCATCTGATAACCTAGCCCGCAAAAAATCGCCCTATAAGGCCTTTTGGACGCCGCTAACCAAAGGGCGGTAGCGTGAGCGCTGCTGAGCCTATCATCTCGTTCCCACGCTCCTGCGTGGTAACGCATTGTGGGTTAGGTGGTACTGTTTCGGGATAATGTGAACGCCTGAGCCGAGATAGGCGGCATGCACACTTTCTCGGAAAAGAGACAGACCCTAAAGGCTCAAAATGTTATTCATAACAGTGGGTTAGATGAGGAAAGCCGCGTATAACGATTTTGGGAAATCGCGCATGCGCACTAATACAATGTTAGGGCGTAAGCCACCTACAGAGTTCAGCACTAAAGAAAGGATTACACATGAAAATAGAAGTTTCCTGTAAAAATGGCAGTAGTAAAAAAGCAAAAGGAGATCTTCTTGAAGGGTTAGCTAAAAAGCTATTATTGGCGCAAAACTATGATGTAATTGAAGAAATTCGTACAGTTGGTGCTGAACTGGATTTACTTTGTAAGCATAAGGTCAATGGTAAAGAAATATATGTAGAGTGTAAGGCTCAAAAAGACCCTGTTTCTGCGCCCGTATTAAGGCAATTATGGGGGACTGTAGATTTTGAAGATTATTCTGAAGGTTGGCTTATAACGACATCAGAGCTAACCAAAGACGCAAAAGGCTTTGTAGAAAGCTGGAAAACGAAACCGAAAGAGAAATCATCTCGCTTGAGTTTTTATACTCCAGAATTAATAATTGACTCACTAAAAAGTGCGTCAATTATTCGCACCCCTCCAACCGATTCAGCGAAAAAGTTTGCTGGCTCATCTGACGCATTAGGTGATTGGACATTACTACTATCAGAGTTCGGTGTTTATTGGTGTGTCTATACACTAAAAGGTGGAGCACCTTTTGGCGTTCTAGTTTATAGTGCCTCGACAGGCGAGCATATAAAAGACAAAGAAACGATTAATAATTTGTCTTTATTGGATAGTACGTTAGCTGATTATGATCTTGAGATAGGCATTAAGTCTGAGCAATCAATTTCCACAAACTTATCTAAAAAATTACCACCAGTTGTTGAGGTGCAAATAGGAGAGTCATGGGATGATTATCGTCCAGCAAGGCCTAAAGATTTCGTAGGTAGAGATGTAACTCAAAAAGATATATTAAATTTTCTAAGTTCAGCGAAAACTAACTCAGGTACAAGAATTTTTGCTATAACAGGCAACTCTGGATTAGGGAAAAGCTCTTTAATAGCGAAACTTAGAGATAGAGCAAGAAATAAGCACTACCGAAAAAAGTATTTTGTTTACGCTGTAGATATTCGTGGTGCCCGAGAGCCTTCATATATTCCAGCATCTTTAATTGAAGCTTTGAGAGAAGCGCAAAAAAATGGTTTTGGTAATACAAGCGACTTATCACTTACTGATCCTAGCTCGCCTTTAAATTCTGAGAGTATTAGCGCATATCTGGACTCTTTAAGAGAAAAAGAACAAGTTGTTTGTTTGATATTCGACCAGTTTGAAGAGCTCTACTCTAAACCTGAATTATTTGGTATTTTTAAAGCTGCAAAAGACCTAATGCTCGATGTAGCAAGCAGTAAAAGTAATATTGTTCTTGGCTTCGCTTGGAAGACAGATAGTACGACTCAACAAGATCACCCCGCATATCATTTGTGGCACGAACTATCTGATCACCGAAAAGAGTTTCGGTTGGGGGTTTTTGAAAGTGGAGAAATATCTAATTCCTTAACTAAATTTGAAAAGGAAATAGATCAAAAAATATCTGCAGAGATTAGACACCAGATCTCTCAAGTTAGTCAGGGCTTTCCATGGTTGTTGAAAAAGTTATGTATTAACCTCTATGAAGGCATAGTAAAGGGAGAGAATACTGACTCATTATTTGTAGATCTTGATATTAAACGTTTATTTGAAGCAGATTTAGATGTACTAACACAACAAGAATTAGTTTGCTTGAGACTTATTGCTCAAAAAGCACCTGCCGATTGGAGTGAAATCATTGAAACTTCTGGAACGACAGTTCTTAATAGTTTGGTACACAAGCGTCTAGTCATTAAAAGTGGTGATCGCCTCAATGTGTATTGGGATATTTTTAAAGATTATTTATTATCCGGCAATGTTCCTGTTGTCCCTTACAATTATATTCCATCATCTGACGTATCGTCTCTTCTAAATATTTGTACAAAATTACTTATTGATAAGTATGTAACTTCAGGTGAAATTGGGCAAAAAACAGCTCTTAATGAAAAGACCATTTGGAATATTGGTGCGGATCTCGTGATGTTAGGCTTAGCAGAAAGAGATGGAACATCTTTCAAGGTAAGTAGCAAGCTTGGCAACAATGATGAAGAGACAATACTGAAATCACTTCGTAATGTAATGAGTAAGCATGCATTAAAAATACTGCTGTTTAAGAATCATGCAGGAAAAACTATTAACCACGATACTATCCTAGAAAATCTTAAACAATGCACCCCAAAAGCTAAGTTTGGAGATAAAACATGGAATACATACTGTAACAGACTTACGAACTACTTGATTTACACAGGCTTCCTATTGCAAGCAGGAAGAAATATCGTTGTTCAAGATACAGGAACTGTAATATTAGACCGTGAGGGGCTTGCAAGAAGAGGTAAACAAAGGGGGAAGGTATTTTCTATATCGGTATCACCATTCTCCGTTCTTATGGAAATGGAAAATATTTCGAGTTCAGGGGCTAAAATTGAAGACGTACAAAGAAATGCACTCTCGGTTTTGAAAAGGTTTGAGCTTGTCACGGTCAATCAAGGGTTAGTAACTTTAAATATGGATTCAATAGAAAAATCGGGTGGTAACAAAGAAGCTATATGGGCTGCAGCTAAAAATGAAAGTTCATTTTTAAGTTGTATCGATCTAATGACAGAATCCCCTGATTTAGATACTAGAGAAATTGCAGAGAAAATTTCAGATGAATTTGAACTTAATTGGTCAAAAGGCTCCAAAGTGAGAAATGGCGGGATACTAAAACAATGGTCTTCTTGGGTTAAAGAGGGAATCGAGTTAACTATTGTACCTACTCCACCAGGGCGCCCTAACAAGTCATTACAGCAGGACATATAAATGTTGGCTTTGCTCCTGCGTCGCTATTTTAGCCAACAATTATTTGCCTCTGAATGAGGCGTTATGTGCTAGGAGGTTTAATTGAAATTATTGGCGAGTGTTGTGCTGGGTATTTCGGCTGTTTGTTCTGCTTTCTTTTTGAATGGTGGGCTTTATCGAACTGACACAATTCAAGTAGGGTTAGTACATAAAACTAACATCTTAACGGGTGAAGTAAGCTTGTGTCGTTTCGAATACGGTTGCCAACAATTTTCAACGCCTCAGTTGTTCGAGGAGAAAAGCATAATTTCGGTGTTTAGACGCCAGTATCCACAATACAATGATTTGTCTAACGATCAACTCGCAAAAGCTTTGTACAAAAAACTTAAGTCAGAATTAAATATTACCATTTCTGAAGCAGAGTTTATAAAGATCTTTACGCATGTGGAACAACGCACATAACAAATAAGAATAAGTGTCGCGTAGCCGACACTTTATTTGGGTGTTGAAAAAGCCCGTTGCTTTATTAAGTAAATAGCTCGAATGCGCATAGGTAGGCGCTGCGTCTGGCACTTTTTTCAGCGCGAGCGCAGCCAAGAAACAAGCGGATACATTGTTACCTAAAAAGTGATGATTGGCGAAGTAAACACCACAAAAGAATTGAGTAGACATATTTGCCTCCGGTATTAAAAGCCGCACCTAAGTGTGGCAGATCTTAAAGAGGGGAAACCATGTCATTCGTTATATCGCTCATCACGTGAGAGTGGAGTTTCTATAATATTTTAGTGAACGATATATGCTAGCTCTTGTCTAAGCTATCAATTGTTTACATCAAATATGAGATATTCCCATGAAATGTTTATTAAGTTTTCTGAAATTGAGGAAAGCTGCATTTAAAGAGAAAAAAGATATAGTCATTGAGTACCTTGATGAGTGTATATTTCACGCTCAGAATATTTTATTGTCAGAAGATCTTACGAGTATTTATGCACGACAATCTCGGTTGTTCATAATTAGGAGGTTTGATACTTTAACAATTGACATGTCAGGTTACTTGACAGATCTAGAAATGGAAAAGATTAGACTTGCTTTTGTAGCTCTACGAGTTTATTTCCATGCAGCATCGCATGAAAGTGAACTGGATAAGCAATTAGAAGAGGATTATCAATTGAGATTAGATGCTTTTAATAACTATCTATACCCTAGTGAAATGTGGCATCGCAGTTCTTATGAGGCTTATATGAAAAAGCTTGTGGTTGATAAAGAATCGGAAGCAACAATGAATAAGCAACAAATTGAGAACCGTATTAGGGCAATTAAAGAAGTGTGCTTAGACGAAGTTCAGTGTTTACATGATTCTCGTATTAACTGGCTTGCAAGACGTCATACAATACTAAATACAGCGGTATAACAAACGAGTATGTCATCAATTACTAAATTTTGGCGAGATTTTTTTATTTCATATCACGCCGTCTCTGCTCATTAAATTTAAGATTTTCACCATCTTACGCAAACAGAAATTTATGGCGATTTTTTTAGTCATTCATCGTGTGAGTCTAAAAGTAGTGCTTAGCGAGATTAACGCTAAAAAAGAATGAGTAAATATAGCTACCTCCGGTATTAAAAGTCGCACCTCAGTGTGGAAGATATTCAAGAGGGTAACCCTGTCATTCGTTATACATTTAGATAGAGTAGTGCTAATGAAGTTTAAAATAGCAGATAAAAGAACAAGAAATTTGTATCTAGGGCCGCTTAGTGTTTTTATGTTTTGGCCTTCTTTGATATTTTTTGGTTCATGGTTTATGGGTGATGTAATTAGTCTTGATTATCTCCTTTATGTTTGCCTTTTTTGCTCTGTTCCTGCGCTATTAAACTATAAAGGAAGATGCGATTTTAAAAACTACGCTGAAAATCATACCATTGAAGTTTCAGGCAAGGGATTAATTTCTTATGAGCCTGACACACAAGAAATCATGGAGTGGGAAAGCGTTAAAACGATCAAGGTTAAGCGTTCAAAGGGAAAGGTAAAATCTATAAAAATCTTTGGTAACCATGGGTTAACGGCTGATTTGTCAAGATACGAAGATTTAGATAGGCTCTATGATGAACTGAAAAATGTGATAGAGGCAGGGCGTTGGAGATAGGTGTATAGTGGGTTAATTGGACTCCCGCTCTAAACAAACCACTCTTTAGCTGACTGATTAGTAGCGGGGATAACAAGAGTCGCAATACGATTGTCGGGTTTTATTTAGCTACCGAAACTGCTGATTATTCTTTGGTTTTGATCGTATTATTGCCCGAGGTATTATCTCTACGGCTATTCATTGCTATTCTGAAATTCAGGATATTGCTCAAGGAACTCAATCATATCGAAAGGCATAACTGTTGATTGTCGGTTGTACCATTTTACAAGCGATTTTACGTTGAGTGCATCAAATTCATGCTTAAAGTCGTCACTGCGATATACATTCGATAGCTCGAGCCACTCGTCTAAGTACTGTGTATCTTTCGATTCAGAAGTATATGCTAACAATGCAGAGTTGTAGGAGGATAGCTCTTTTCCCCAGCAATCAATTTCTGCTAGATGTTTAATATAACCAGCTGCTGCTACTTTTTCGCTTCGACTAAGATTAACAAACCAGCTTTCCTTGATAGGCTCTAATGGTTGACGATTTTTACGGCAATTACTTGCTTTTTCTTCTAGTGCAGAATAAGTGCTATCCATTTCGGACTTTAAAAATTCTTCCCATGTAAGGGCATGGCCTACAATAGGAAGGCTTATCAGTAAAAGTAAGGTGACTTTTCTACAGTGCATTAGAAACACATCTCCAAAATTCATAATCTTTTCCTGTTGCATTTAATGCTGTCATATCAGCGTGATCTTGCAGTCTACGGCGCCGAATAATTCCTACACTTTTAAATGCATCAGCGAAACCTTTCCAGTTATATATACTAATAT
>NZ_MUFJ01000021.1:0-69530 GCF_001996245.1 Salinivibrio sp. MA607
ATGATATCCATTATCATTTGATGATAGGAAAAAGGTAGTGATTCAGTAGTACTGCAGGGATGCAGCCTCACCAACCCTGCAGTGTTGTGACGAATAAGGATAATTATGAACACCATAAAAGCAGTCGGCTTTTCACTCTCGCCGCTGGCGTTAGTGATGATATCCATTATCATTTGATGATAGGAAAAAGGTAGTGATTCAGTAGTACTGCAGGGATGCAGCCTCACCAACCCTGCAGTGTTGTGACGAATAAGGATAATTATGAACACCATAAAAGCAGTCGGCTTTTCACTCTCGCCGCTGGCGTTAGTGATCAGCGCCCATCTCGCCCATGCCGCCCCTTCTGCGGCCAATACCGAAACCATCATTGTGACCGGTAGTAAGATTCAAACGACCATCGCCGATTCCGCCAGCACCAACTGGGTAATCACCAATGAAGAATTAACCCGTGAAATTCRAGGCGGTGAGTCATTAAAAGGCGCGCTCGGGAAGCTGATCCCAAGCTTTGACTTTGGCAGCACCAACGCACGCACCAATGCCTCACAGAATTTGCGTGGCCGCAGCGCGCAAATCATGATTGATGGTGTCGCATTGAATGCTGCACGTACCATCAGCCGCCAATTGGATAGTATCGACCCCTTTAATGTCGCGCGTGTTGAGGTACTGTCAGGCGCGACCTCCATTTATGGCGCGGGCGCAACCGGCGGTATTATCAATATCATCACCAAACGCGGTGAAGCGGGCGATGCCCAGCTCGAGGTTCACACCGGCGTCACCACTGGGTTTAACAACAGCGACGACCTGACCAAAAAAGCCGCGGTCGCGGTATCCGGCGGCAGTGATACCTTGCAAGGGCGCTTGTCAGTAGCGTATGAAGGCAAAGGCGCGGCCTACGACGGCAATGGCGATCCTATTCTGCCCGATGTGACCCAAACCGATACCCAATTTAATGACAGCATTGATATGATGGGCAGCCTCGATTACCGCCCAGATGACGAACAGCATCTCTCTCTAACTGCTCAATACTATGATAGTCGGCAGGATACGGATTATGGGATTGATTATGGGCCTAAAACCAGTATTTATGGAGGAGCGATTACTGTATTTTCTGGCTTATTAGATTCTAATAAACTCAAGCGTTCAGAAGGCCTAGAGCTTGACGAACAACCTTTCACTGAGCGTATGATGTTAAACGCTCAATATAGTAATGTTAATTTACTGAATCATTCATTACTTGCGCAAGTTTACTATCGTGAAGAGACTTTTGGATATTTCCCATATCCCAGATTAGTTGGCAACACTTTCACCATGAGTGCTTCAGAGCAAAGCAATAATGTTATCGGAGCGAAGTTATTATTAGAGAAGGAGTTGGGAGCTTTCACACTCAACTATGGCGTCGATTATAGCCATGAAGAGTTTAATGCGTTCCAGCGTGTTTATGACCCTGATACTAGCTATGCTAGCAATGGCCTTGAGTTCAAACATATAGGGGACATAGGCCGCTATCCCGACTTTACTACCCAAAATGCAGGCATATTTGCGCAGGCGGATTGGTCAATAACAGATAAACTCAACGCTTTTGCAGGATTACGGTATCAATACACCAAGTATAAAGGCGATGACTTTATTGGATTTGCTCAGCAAGCATTAACATTAGTTTCCTCTTCTCCAGAAGCTGATGCCATTCCAGGTGGAACCACTGACAAAGACATCTGGCTGGCAAATGCTGGGTTAAAATATGACCTGACCGACAACCAGCAAGTTTGGGCTAACTTTAGCCAAGGCTTTAATATGCCGGATCCAGGTAAGTTTTACGGCAAAGGCGATTACTCCGGAACCACGTTAAAAGAGAGTGTGAATGTGGAAAACACCCCGCTGGATGGTGCTAAAACAAACTCCTTTGAACTTGGTTGGCGCACCCAACAACAAGACTATAATGCTCAGCTAGCTGCTTATTACTCCCTCTCAGATAAGACTTATAAATATAAAAAAGCTAGCTTAGAGTTAAACAGTAATAAAAAGCGTATTTACGGCCTTGAAGGACAGATTAAATATTACTTCACTGATGTCTGGTATAGCCGCGCGCAGGGTCACTTAGTGCAAAGCGAAACCAAGAAAAAWGGTAGCTGGGATGAGCTGAGTATCTACAATGCCAGCCCTTCTACTGCAATGGCGGCAGTGGGTTACGATAACTTCGATTGGGGCACCGAGCTCAACCTCCAACACGTTGGCGATTTGTCGGACGAGGCAGGATATAACCTAGAAGGCTACGAGCTTGTCGGTCTCAATGGTTACTACACCTTGCCAGTAGGCCAGATTAATTTTGGTATCCAAAACCTACTTGATAAGCAATATCAAACCATTTGGAGTCGTAAAGCACAAAACGCCTACAGTGAACAGCCTGAACCATCGAAACAAACTGCCGCAGCACTGTTTGACTACGCCGGCGTAGGGCGCACCTTTAGCTTAAGCTACAGCGCCACGTTTTAACTATGTTCCTTTTCGCGCCCAGTCCTCGCTGGGCGCCTTTTCTCCTAATTTGTTTCACTCATAGTTGCACCACAACATTGCCTTAGTAAGCCCGTGTCTGTAAGGAGTTGTCATGACACATCCCCTGAGTTTGAATGCGTTTTTTAATGCGTTGTTTGTTGAGCACCCACACACGCGGGTGATAAAAGGTCAGCCTGATCACGCCTGTTTTCCGTGCGAGCAGGGCGAATTATTGTTGCCGCTCACCTACACCTCAGCAGCCGGTCGTCATCGCTATCAAGGGGACATACTGTGGCGCGGTGGCGAAGGTGAAGCTGCCCCTACTACCTTTGCCGATGCAGTATGCCGTATCGCCGAGTTGGTACCCGAGTTGAGTGGCGAGCGTATCGATCGCTTTGCATCACGTGTTAGTCAGTCTGACGTTTATGTGCAGCGGGCAGAGGCACATTGGCAACACAGGTTCGCCGACCGCTGGCCACAGCGTTTTATCGAATCGGAGCAGTCTCTGACCGGCGGCCATAGCATGCACCCAGCCCCCAAGAGCAATGAACCGTTGACGCCTGAACAGCAAGCGGCGTATTTACCCGAATTTGCCCAGTCATTTGCGATTGAATGGTTTGCGGTTGCGCCGGAGCAATGGACAGGTGAAGGGGTTAACCATGATGTACTCGACACCTTACAATCTTTGTTTGTCGATAGCGTGGGCTTAACCCATGCGGCCAATTTACCGCAAGGCTGGCTCCCCTTGCCCATGCATCCGTTACAAGCGCAAGCGTGGCGTGACAGTGATGACGCACACACACTCAAAGACAGCGTGATTGATTTAGCCTTGACCAGTAGCGGCTGGCTGGCGACCTCATCGTCACGCGCCATTTATCATCCCGACCATCCGTGGATGTTAAAAGTCTCGCTGCCCGTCAAACTCACTAACTCGGTACGGCTATTAACCGCCACCGAAGCCAAGCGTGGTACCTTACTGAGTAAAATGCTCAACGCAGCCCCCGGAAAAACGCTACAGCAGCGAGCCGCCACGACGACCTTTATCGAAGAGCCGGTCTGGTGCACTATTTTGTCCGCGCAAGGTGAGCCTTTATCACTGCCTCTGGTGAGCTTGCGCGACAATATTTTCGCCCGCCAAGCCGATCAAGATGTCCACCTGCTCGCCAGCATCAATCAATCGCATGAGCAAAGCAGTCAAATTGGGGCCCTGATCGCGCAAGCCGCACAGCATCATCAATGGTCACAACACGACGCTGCACACTATTGGTTAGCCGCCTTCTTAGACCATATTCTGTATCCCCTGTGTTTGGCACGCAGCGATTATGGCATCTTGTTACTGGCCCACCAGCAAAATATCTTGCTGCGTACCGCGCACGGTTTGCCTAGCGCCATGATGTACAGAGACTGCCAAGGTATTTGGGTCACCGACCCTGCCCCTGCGCTGTTCCCCGATGCATTCAGTGAAGGGTTACCAAGCTGTTACGTCCCAACCGACAAAGTTGATCCGTATCTGAGCTACTACCTAATTGGTAATACGCTAATCAATACGCTTTCCGCGATCAGCGAAGCCACCGGTGTCACCGAGCAGCGTTTGTGGCAGGTATGCCGTCAAGCTTTCGCAACTTGGCGAGCGAGCCATCCTGTGGATAGCCGCCTGTATGACTATCTTCTCGACTCGCCGACCCTGCACTGGAAACGGAACTTCCACACTTTCCTCGCCGATCACAATGAAGCGACACTGGCCGATCCCAGCCAAATTTACACGGATATCGATAACCCATTTTATGGTGATAACGCACTGGGCTCATGCGTATTTAAACCGGTCAATCTTGATCGCACCGTGGGGCTTCGCAGCCACTCGCTCGACGCGTCTTATCACCTCATCGACGTGATGGAACATGGTCAAGCCAAAGCGACCTTCGTGCTGCACAAACCGGACAATGACACCGCAACGCTAACCACGCGCTATTGCAATGATCAATCACTCTGGTGGGCGGCGGTTGAGCACGCCTTTTATCAGCATCAGTGCCAAGCACTGTATGCCAGTGATTATCCTCACGCTCTGCAATCCGTCGTCGCCCCCTGCACACCACTGACACTGTCGCAGTTTAAACAACACTGCCCGATTTGGCACCAAGCTCAGTCACCCTCCAATGAGGTATACCAAACCGCAGAGAACGGTTTAACCCACCCAACGCGACCTGAGAAACCACAAGGCGTGTTCTATCGTCGCTACTTTTATCACCTCAAGCGCACACTAACGCTACGTCCAGCAGAAACGAAACGCGATCTTGCTTGCTTTCACGCCTGGCACAACCATCCGGATATTGCCCCGATTTGGGAGTTAGAGGGCTCGCTCGAGTTTCATCGCCAATATCTGCAAAAGGCCCATCACGATGCGCACTTGCTCCCCGTGATTGGCGAGTTTGATGGAAAGCCTTTCGGCTACTTTGAAATTTATTGGGTCGCGGAAGACCGGCTTGGACCTTACTACGATGTCGATGCTTTCGATCGTGGTATGCATATGTTAGTCGGTAATTCCGGCTTTTTGGGTCGCCAATACTTTAATACCTGGGCGCAATCTATTATCCATTACTGTTTCTTAGCCGAGCCTCGTACCCGAAACGTAATGGGTGAGCCTAATGCAACAAATTGGCGCGTAGCCCGGATTGCTCGCGGTGTGGGCATGAAAAAACAAAAAGAATTCGATTTCCCGCATAAGCGCGCCGCACTGTTGCAATGTGAGCGTAACGATTTTTTCGCACATTATGCGCAATAAGGATGCAGTGATGACAAGGCATTACTCTGTTTTAGGTGTCGGGCTTGGCCCCTTTAATCTCAGTGCGGCGGCACTGCTGGCTCCCCACACTCAAACGATTTCAAGTTTGTTTGTTGAGCAAAAGCCACGCTTTGCATGGCATCCCGGGTTATTACTGGATGATGCCAAAATGCAAACCTCGTACCTGAAAGACATGGTGACGGCCGTCGACCCAACAAGCCCTTACACCTTTATTAATTACCTGGTTAAGACCAAGAAATTTTATCCCTTTACCGCGCGGGGCGAACAGACGGTATCGCGGTTAGAGTTTTCTGATTATATGGCTTGGGTGGCTCACCAGCTTCCCAATACCCAATTCGACACACCCGTCATTAACATTACGCCACACGGCTCAGGCTTCGCGGTAAATACGCCACACGGACAATTGACCTGCGATCATTTGATCGTTGGTACTGGTACCCAGCCGTTTATGCCTGACTGTGCTGCGCCGTTTGTGGGTGATCAGGTCTTTCATGCCAGCGAACTGGCACTTCGACAACCGGACTTGAAGGGTAAAAAAGTTGCCATTGTTGGTGGTGGCCAAACCGGTGCCGATGTCTTCCAGCATCTCTTTGATGGTGAATTTGGTAAAGTAGCGCATATTGATTGGATTTCTCGCCGTCCTAACCTGCAAGGATTAGATGAGAACCCTTTTACTGATCAGTATTTTATCCCTGATTACGCAGAGCAGTTTCATAGCCTCGACCCCAAGATCAAACACACTCAGCTTGCGCAACAAAAGCTTGCCAGTGATGGGATTACCGACGACTGCTTGCAAGGACTGTATCAACGCCTGTATCACGATAAATATGTGCGCCGGTCCCCGCAATGGTGGCGACTGCTTCCAGGACAAACGCTTACTGGGATGCAATCACACCAAGCAGGTTACCAGTTAGCGACCACAGCTACCTTGACCGGAGTAACCACAGCACTCGATGCAGAGGTGGTGATCTTGTGTACTGGTTTTTCTCGCGCACTCCCTCAGTGCCTCGATACTTTAAGCGACCACCTCGACCTTGATGACGAGGGACGACCGAATGTGAATGCTCACTACCGAGTAAAAATGCGTGAAGACAGTTCACTCGCTTTATATATGATGAATGTCGGCACCCATTGTCACGGTATTATTGAGCCACAATTGAGTCTCGCGGCCTGGCGGGCAGCAACCATTATTAATGCGATTAGCGACACGCCCCTATACGACATTACGCATCATCACGGCTTACTCGACTGGACGCTGACTGAGTCCTCCACACAGTCAGCTCAGATGCAAAAGGTAGCAGGCTGGTAATGGCGTACACACAAACAAAGCCCGCGACACAGACCGCTAAATGGCAGCCTATCACCTTAACGTCTATTGCTGCTCTGATGGGCATTGGACAAAACGGGCTGTTGGTCTCGCTGCCACTGTTAGTGACACAAGGCGGATTTTCACTGTCAACCTGGGCGGTGATCATAGCGGTGGGTAGTGTACTCTTTCTCCCTGCTGCGCCTTTTTGGGGACGTATAAGCGATCAGTACGGCCCCAAATTTGTGGTTCTTCAAGCCTTAATCGGCATGGCTATTAGCTTTGTCCTGTTACTGATCGCCACGCTGGGCGCGCAAAACAGCCTCAACCAATGGCCTTGGTTAGCATTAGCGCTGATGGCAAGAGTCGTGTATGGCTTAACCGTAGCGGGCATGGTTCCCGCCAATCAGCATTGGGCCGTGTTACTCGCTGGCGAGGCACGCCGCATGCAGGCGATCACCTCAATCAGTATTGGTTTAAGTCTCGGTCGCTTGGCCGGCCCATTAATCGCCTCGGCGGTTTTGATCGTCAGCCCGTATGCCTCACTTGTGCTGATGTTATTACTGCCATTAATCGCCACATTGGTTATCAGCCTCATGCCTCACCGTGAGGGCCAGAAAGATACATCAAGTTCGCCTGTCAGTCAGTGGCTGGCGCCAAAATCTATTTGGCCCTACATGGGTTACGGCCTTGCCGTATGTGCAGCGATTGCCCTATTACAATACAACCTCACGCCGATACTCCATACCATCACCGAATGGTCTGCCAGTAAAGTTAGCCAGATGATGAGCTATTTGCTTACCTTAAGCGGCATTGCAACGCTCACCGTACAAGTGTTGGTGGTAAAAAAACAGCGTCTAAGCATCGACCACATGCTGGGCATCGGCGCAATCAGCTTAGTTGCAGGTTATAGCTTACTTTTACTCCCTACCCTGGGCGCATTAATCGTTGCTATGCTCGTAATATCAGGGGCCTGTGCGTTGCTGATCCCTGCCTATACTAGCCAAGCGATGCAAAGGCTCGACAATGAACCGGGGAAAGTCAGTGGTTATATCGCTATGGCGCATACGCTCGGATATGGATTCGCGTCACTATTAGCGACATTAACACTTAATTATCCACCTCTTCCCATCATCACTTGCGTCAGCCTTGCAACCATGGTGCTACTGGGCATATTAAATGCAGCATATAAACAGTGAACCAACTAAGGCTCACCGTTTTTTCCAGCGAGTTTTTGCCGTTTTTCCGGCAAAAACTGAATGAGATCACTCAATCACACTATTGATATTTAAACTGAATCATTACCGGATAGTGATCAGAAAGCTCATTGTAGTAACCATCATGATAGGTTTGTCCTGCTTCTTGTGGCCACTCACCTTCTAAGTAATCCCAGTACCAGCTATCCTTCGCTTTTAAGCGCACAACCTGCATTTGCGGCTGGTTAACAGGCTTGCCATGATCGCGACTCCATAAAATATAATCTAACGTCGTGTTGTAATTCAGATCATACTCAAAGTGATACGCGTTTGCTTTAGTAAACCAGTTATGTTCAGCGGAGAAAGAGGTCACTTCAGGCTCAGAGAAGCGCAGTGCACCATTAAGTGCCGCTTTCATATCCTTAATTTCATCTTGACGGCTCCATTCCACATTCATATCTCCGCCGACAATCACGGGTTCGTCAGTCGGTATGTCTTTGTTGTTAATAAATTGTTTAATCTCGCCAAGTTGCCCTAAACGAACCTCGTGTTCTTCATCAGACATGCCATCATGCGTGGCTTGTAAGTGCGTACCTATCAAATGGAAGATCTCGCCATTTTTATCGATCTTAGCGTACGCAAACCCCTTATTTGCTTGATAGTCCCAGCTGCCCCGTAAACTGTTATTATAAATGTGCGCTTGCTGGGTCAAAATCGGATACTTGGAAATAATGGTGACGCCACCCCGCACGACGAAAGGAGAGTTAGAGCAATCTCCTGTTAATGCATCCCAACCCTCACCACTGCAATCTTGCCCCACATTGGGCGTTTGGTAAGGATATAGGTTGGCAAGTTGGTTCATTGCTTGCTCTGCTTCAGCGTTGAAGGCTTCGCTAACCAAAATGATGTCGGGCTGGGTATCCATGTCGGCAATCGCAGTCGGTAAACGAGCCGCTCGTTCTGCTTGATCCCAATCTTGTAGGTTGCTCAACTGCATGATGTTATAAGCCATCACGTTAAGTTCGCCAGCATGAGCGCTGACACTCAGCAATAAAGCCGCTACCCCTGAAAACAGTTTTTTTCTGTTCATATTTCCTCTTTGCGTTTTGCTTTCTAATTATGTTTGGGGCCAAGCCCACTCAAAGATTAGAACCCTAACGAAAAGAGGTTAGACCACACCAAGAATCCTTCGTATTTTATGATATGTTTGTAACTAAGATCACACTTGCGTAACAGCGCTGACTATTTCGCTTACTCTTTGGTCAATAGTTGTGTGTCTGTGGTAAACGTATGCTTTCTTAGCATGGTTGCTAGTTCGTGTTGTCGAACAGGCTTAGCAATATAATCATCCATGCCAGCCGCTAAGCATGCTTCTTTATCTTCTGCTGTTGCGTTGGCAGTTAATGCAATAATGGGGATTCGGTCCGTGCGAGACGCTTTACGCCTGATCAGTGCTGCCGCCTCATAGCCGTCCATGATCGGCATTTGGCAGTCCATGAAAATGGCGTCAAAAGGCTGACTGCTCCAAAGAGCTAACGCTTGCTCGCCGTTATCCGCTGATCGCACATTGATGCCTAACTGCGTCAGCATAGCTTCTGTAACGCGTTGATTAACTTTGGAATCCTCAACCACGAGAACATGTAGCCCTGCCAGTGATGTCCCCTTTCCTGTTGAACGAACAATACCCAACGTGGGCTGTCTTTGTTGAAGGATCCGAACTAAATTAGCTTTTAAATCATTAAATTGATAAGGGCGTCCAAGATAACCTTCAATGCCTGATCGCTCGATGCGCGGTCTATCAATCACATCAGGCGCAGCCGTCAGCATGATAATGGCTGGGCTTCTCTCACCCAATTCAGTGACAATTTGCTCGGCGAGACTAAAGCCATCCATTTTGGGCATGATCTTATCAAGCAAAACGACTTTAAATGGAGATTGGCTATCAAGCCGTTCTTTAATAAGCGGCAACGCATCATCGGGATGCATACAACAGGTCACTTGACAGCCGAGATTACTCAGTTGCGCGGTTGTAATCCGCATATTAAGACGACTGTCATCAACCAGTAGCATTGGCGCGCCCGCGAATAAATACGCCTCTACGGGCGTCGCAAGCGGCACATCTGCACATTCAAAGCGCGCCGAGAACGAAAATAGGCTGCCCACATCCACTTCACTTTCTAGGGTGATTCGCCCCCCCATCAGGTTGACAATTTGCTGAGAAATCGCGAGGCCTAACCCAGTACCACCTGCGGTTGCTGCTGAAGCGTCGCCTTGCTCAAACTTACCAAAGATACGGTTTTGCGCTTCAATCGGGACACCAGGTCCAGTATCTTTCACTTGAAAACGAAGTACACAAGCGTTTCCCTCATCAAGAACTTTGGTAATCGAAACGGCGACGTCGCCTTGTTCAGTGAATTTAATCGCATTCCCGACTAGGTTGATCATCACTTGACGTAATCGCGGTGTGTCACCAATTAGCAAGGGCGATATCTCTGGGTCAATCTCACAGCCAAACTGTAAGTGTTTCTCTTTAGCTCTCAGCGTGAACAAGTTTTCCAGATCTTTACCCAACTCAAATACATTGAGCTCTAATGGTTCTAACTCTAACTTACCTGCCTCTATTTTAGAGAAGTCCAAGATATCGTTAATCACATCCAGTAACGACATCGAGGAGGTTTCTAGCATTTCAACGAACTCTTGTTGTTCATCATTCAAACGCGTACTTTTCAGCAGCGATGCCATCCCGATAATGCCGTTCATTGGCGTACGGATTTCATGGCTCATGTTGGCCAGAAACTCGCTTTTTTTGTGGCTGGCCTTTTCGGCATCCAGCTTCTCGTTCTCAACCCGCGATAGCGTTTGGCGAAATTGAGTGACCATAGCATTGTAGCGCGCCTCAAACCCCCACCAACCGCGACATTCTGGTGGGACACTGATTTGATTTGGTAAGCCGTTGTCCCATTGATTCATCTGTTGGTGCAGAGCCGATAATGGTGCGGTGAGATACCGTTGCACTATCCACATTGACGCTATCACGCCCAGCCCTGAAACCCCCAACCAACCTATAAACGCCCACTTCGCACTCTCTCCTAGATAAGCACGTAATGCGGTATAGTTCGAGGCCACATCAAGCTGGCCAAGTACATATTCATTGCCTTCTTTTTTGGCAATTAATGGCCAACTCATCTGGATCGATTGTTGAGTTGGCTCTACACCACGTTCAATTTGTGTGCTGTCAGCATCATAAACGTGTATGTAGTCGATTTCTGGTTGTGCAATAAGTTGTTCAATTTGTTGTTCAAATGCTTGTGTTTCTACTCGCCATAGGTGATCAGTCATGGTGCGGACATCACGGCTGCCAACATCTTGTAACACGGGCTGGACCTGTGATTTATGGGATTGATAATCGGCAAAAAGTAATAGTGATGCGAATAAGGCGATGAGTATTACCCAGCATAGCGCCAGCTTTGTCATCAACGATACTGATAAGGAATGGCGTAAAATGGCTTTGCCTGCTTTCATAATCACCTATTTAATCGAAGAGCTTGCCCTATAAGCATAGAGCCCGTTCGTCGTTGGGGCGAAAAATATCCGGCTAGATACAAGGAAAAGTAGACAAAAAAGCGCTCCGGTTAAAGAGCGCGAAGGGTTTTATTTTCTGAGCGATCAATCCAACACGCCGCGACGTATTTGATCAAGCTCAATCGATTCGAACAGAGCCTTAAAGTTACCCTCACCAAAGCCTTGATTGCCTTTACGCTGGATAATTTCAAAGAAAACAGGACCAATAACTGTATTGGTAAAAATCTGTAGCAAGATGCCAGTATCCGCGTCACCATCAATCAGAACACGAGTATCACGGAGCTCATCAATATTTTCTTCGTGACCGCTAACACGCTGATTCACTTGCTCATAATAGGTCTCTGGCGTATCCATAAACGCCATTCCCCGATCTCGCAGCGTGCGTACTGTTTGATAGATATTCTCTGTCGTCATTGCAATGTGCTGAATACCCTCACCATTGTACGCTTTTAGGTACTCGGCAATTTGTGACTTATCATCACTGGATTCGTTAATCGGGATACGGATTTTTCCGCACGGAGCAGTCAATGCACGAGATTTTAGCCCTGTTTTTTTGCCTTCGATGTCGAAAAAGCGGATCTCTTTGAAATTGGCGATACGATCATAGAAATCAGCCCATACATCCATGTTGCCAATATCGACATTGTGCGTCAGGTGATCGATAACCTTCAATCCTGCATCGGCTTCTTTAAGGCGCGCTTGCCAATCAGGATAGAAGTCGAAATCAACCTCGTAAATACTCTGATCACCGTAACGATCAACAAAGTAGAGTAACGAGTCGCCAATGCCATATACCGCCGGGATGCTAAGCTCCATCGGACCGATATTGGGCTCAACCACTTTGGCACCTTGTTTTGCCGCGTAAGCAATTGCATGAACAGCATCTTGAACACGGAATGCCATCGCATTCACGCTCGCGCCATGATGCTCTGCAAAGCTTTGTGCCTGAGACTCGGGTTCGCCATTAACAATAAAGTTGGTATCGCCTTGGCGATACAGCCAAACATGCTTGTGTTTGTGCTTGGCAATTTCAGCAAAACCCATCAATGAGAATAGACTTTTCAACGCATCAATACCGGCTTGATCGGGGGCGGTATATTCCACAAATTCAAACCCATCTGTCCCTAATGGGTTAATGGTTTTTACAGGTTTTTGCAGTGTGGATGTCATAATGGTTCCTCCTTGTTGATGCCAGTAGGAATAGCATGACGCCAAAGTAAGCACTAGTAATCCAGCACGCTCAGGTCGTTACAATACTGTTAACCAATGCTGTAACTCTTACTGAACAGGAAAGAGATAATCTTACAAAGTTCTTTTTTATCAAGCTGATAAAACAAAACGGCATGTAAAGAGATTCAATCACCTCTTACACACTTTGTTTACATTAAAGAAACAAGAACAGGAGAAAGGGCGGGGCATTTTAGATGAACGCACCGACGCTCCGAAGAGCGACGGCCAACCAAGTAGGTAAGAGAGGCGTGGCCGATTGATAATGGCTTCCGATGAGCAGAATGTCGGGAAACCAGCTGTCTACAGGTGGGATCCTGTTGAACATCGTCTGCCATCAAGGTTTAAATCTTCAAGCTCTAAATCTTCAAGCTTTAAACCTTCAAGCTATAGCTGGTTTGCTGTGCGTTGGGGGTAACCGTTTTTTGAACTTGGTCCATCAATGCCTGTTGCTGCTGATTGTACGCGTCCGCTTTTGTCTTTTGCGCCTCTTGCTCAGCAACACGATCAATTAAAGCTTGATAGTCGCGTTTATCCTCGCGCTGCTCACTCGATGCGGCAGTCTCTTTTTGCTCCTCCCGCTCTTTACGGATGACTTCAGCGCGTTCTTGCACACTCATCGAGTTATTGAGACCGCCGTTGACCTGATCATCCTGACGGTCACGTTGACGCTGCATATATTGCTGCGACAAAGGTTGCGAGTTGATTGACGTCGGCATAGGTCCTCTCTTAAACAAGGTGACATCTTGATTAAATTTTAGCCTATTTCTCCTCAGATTGATATCACAATGTATGCTTAAGACGCTTGCCTTTGGCCCAGTTGTTGCACGTTGATCTTTCAGTGGCGCAACGTTGCGAGAAGAAGCAAAGGCTTAGATGACCAACCGCCCAAGAACCTATTGATCAATACAACAAGGAGAAAAACTATGCTGACCGGTAAACACTGTGTCATTACGGGAGCCGCTCAAGGTATTGGCCGTTCCATCGTCGAGACATTTGTCGAACAGGGAGCACACACCGTTTACGCGCTAGACCGGACTGTAGATAACATGCAAGACTGGCAAAACCATGCCGTAATAAAACCCGTGGCGCTCGATGTCTGCCACAGAGACGCTGTCGCCAGTTGGGTGCAGACGCTGCACCAACACAACGCAGTCATCGATGTGCTCGTTAACAACGCAGGGATCACGCGTGATAATTTGCTAACCAAAATGAGCGAAGAGGATTGGGATGCTGTCATTGATGTGAATCTTAAAGGGGTATTTACCATGACACAGGCGATAACACCGCTGATGCTCGCTCAAGAGCATGGCGCGATTGTCAGTTTATCGTCAGTGGTCGGTACCGATGGCAATATTGGCCAAACCAACTATGCCGCATCAAAAGGAGGTGTCATCGCAATGACAAAAACCTGGTCAAAAGAGCTCGCTCGTCATGGCGCACAAATTCGCGCCAACTGTGTCGCACCTGGATTTATCGAAACGCCTATGACTGCCAACTTACCAGATAAAGTCATCGACATGATGAAAGGGAAGACACCACTCGGGCGAATGGGTACCGCACAAGACATCGCGAATGCGATCAGTTTTCTTGCCAGCGACAACGCGAGCTTTATCACAGGTCAAACACTTAAAGTTGATGGTGGATTAGTCATATAATGACGTGATATTCATCCACAACATTGAGCGTTTTATGACCCCGACACTTCTTATCACTGGCGCGAATCGCGGAATCGGCTTAGCCCTTACCGAGCGATATCTTGAACATGGCTGGCGTGTTATTGCTTGTTGCCGCTTTCCGGGTTCCGCGCCGCATTTAATGACGCTAAAAAATCACTATGCCTCACTGACAACACAGGCGTTGGACGTGACAGACCACGCCGCAGTGCAACAACTTGCATCAAACCTCAGTGACACGCCCATTCACTTACTGAACAATAATGCCGGTCAATATGGTCCCAAAGGCTATCAGCTAGGAGAAACGGACACAGAGGCGTGGCGAGAGGTGTTAGCGGTCAATACCATTGCGCCACTAGTCATGGCTGAGTCGTTTACCCCACATCTCACGCTTGCCAACAATAGCGGACATACTCCTATTTTCGCCTTCATCTCATCAAAGGTGGGGAGTATGAGCGATAATCAATCAGGAGGGGGTTATATCTACAGAAGCTCCAAAGCCGCTCTAAACGCAGTCGTCAAAAGCTTATCAATTGATTTACGACCAAAAGGGATTCGCACCGTCGCCCTACACCCTGGCTGGGTACAAACCCAAATGGGCGGTCCTAATGCGCTGATTACCGCCGACATCTCGGCGCAAGGGCTCAAGCAAGTTCTCGATACACTCACCGACAGCCAAAGCGGACACTTTTTAGATTATCAAGGCAACACCATTGCGTGGTAGGCCTGTAGCGGTGGCGTTCAAATCGGGAAAAAGGTCATAGAGGCCATACTGTGTACCACTTGATTGATATTACGATTGGTACTGTCCGCCACCATCAGTGCCATCATATCTTGGATCAAGATCATCTGACTCAGTAAGCGCTCATAACTATAATTGGGGACACCATTTGCATTCATGCCGTTACTGAGCAGCAGCAAATGACCTTGATCATCACGACGGTTATTTAACAGCCACGCAATTTTTTCAAGGTTACGTGCACAGTTGTAAAGCTTTTGCTGATCAATATCATCGAGTAAGAAGAACTCAGTCTGGTGATTATAGCTAGCGCTTATCATCCCAGTGACACCGGCCATCAGTGCGAATACACGATCACCCTCGAACTCAGTAGAAAATGCCAGCGGCAACAATGCAATGCCGTCCATTCCACCCAGCTCACGGAATCCATTCTGGGGACGCTGCTCCGCCATTAGCTGGTGAACGCGTTGGTCGATGGTCATTCCGGGCACTTTTTTTAGCTCTCTGGGATTACGTTTATAGAGCTTGATCAATAGTCGTTCGGTGATCTGACGAATTTCGGCGATATGAATATCGGTAATCAAATCCATATCTGATTTCGCAAGATTTTTTATATCAAACGGCCGTCCCAGCTTTTGTGCACATCCTGTTAGGCTGAGTATCAATAACCCCACCCAAAACCCGCGCATCATAGTGTTATCCTTACATCCTTTGTCGGCGCTAAGGATACGCATTTCACGCCCAGTCGTGGACTGAAAGAGATAACTTTGTATGGAATATCACATTTTTTACGAACAATCAGAATCGCAGTCTCTGTAGCCCCTGCTAAACTCTTCAAAAGTGGTCACTCGGAAGAGCCTTATGCGACGCTGTCTCATTCATGCATTTTTTATCACCATCGCATTTAGTGCATGCACTTATGCCACTGAAAATAAAACCATTATATATGCAATACCGCATTGGCCACCATGGAGTGATACCAGTGAGTATCCCTACCAAGGTATTGATGTTGATGTGGTTAATGCTCTAGCGAACAAGATCGCTGTTGATGTAGAAACCGTTCAATGTGCATGGAAACGATGTCTGCGTTTGTTAGAAACGGGTAAAGCAGATATCGCGACAAATGTACTGAAGCGAGCCTCTAGAGAGCGCTATCTTTATTATCTTTCGCCGCCTTATCGAACCAATCTCATATACGCTTTCTATACTCACAAAGGCAGTATGATATCGATTAAACATCAATCTGATTTGTACTCATACTCAGTGTCACTCGAACGAGGCGCCAGCTTTACATCCGATTTTGATAACGACTCGAATATTACTAAACGCCCTGTTAGTCAAATAGACTTTGCGATTAAACAATTAATCAATCAACGTGCAAGTGTGGTGATTGGCGAAAGTCATCAAATTGACTACATGGTGGCGAAGTTCGATCAAAACGATGTGCTTGAAAAGCAGCCTTTGACCTACTCCGAAGCCCTTGAAAGTTACATTGTCCTAAGCAAAACGTCATCAAATTCACATTTAAAAAAACAGCTTACCGATGCGCTGAAACAACTGGTCGCATCGGGAGAGATAACAGAGATTATAGATAACCATAGCCGCAAAGCTACTCGCACTGACTAACGATTGTTCGTGGTTATTCCATATCGATCATCGCTACGCAATCCATCGCGATCACGCGTTCTTCATCGGTCGGGATCACCCAAACGCCCACCTCACTGTCAGCGGCTGAGATACAGATTTGGTTCAGTTGATTCGCCGATGCATCTAACCTGATGCCAAGCCAACCACATTGGTGCACGACACTGTCTCGTACGGGTGCTGCATGCTCGCCAACACCCGCCGTAAACACCAAATGATCGAGTCCTCCCAAGGCTGCAGTCAAACTCCCGATCTCTCGAGCGATACGATAACAATAATGGTCGATCGCCTGCTGGGCTCTGGGTTTATCACTACGTAATAATGTTTGCATATCACTGCTAATCCCAGACAAGCCTAACAGGCCAGACTCCTTGTAAAGGAGTTTGCTTACCTCAGCGACCGTCATTCCTTCTTCACCGATGAGGTGTAAAACCAATCCGGCATCAATTGCGCCACAGCGCGTCCCCATGGGTAACCCTTCTAGCGCTGTAAACCCCATGGTCGATGCAATACTCTGTCCTGCTTGGATCGCACATAAGCTGGCACCGTTACCCAAGTGAGCCACAATCACACGTGCTTGGGGATCATAATTAGGAATCATGGAAGGTAAGCAACGGCAAATATAATCATAGGAAAGCCCATGAAAACCGTACCGTTGAAAGCCGCGATCGTACATCGCATAAGGCAACGCAAATTGGCGAGCCTCTAAAGGCTGCTTCGCATGAAAGGCGGTATCGAAGCAGGCAATTTGAGGCGTACCTGGCAATCGCTCGTCTAGCGCTCGAATGGGTGCGAGGCTATAAGGTTGATGCAATGGCGCCAAAGACGTCAATGCGTCGAGTAGCGTCACTTTATCCGGGTCCAGGCGGGTGGCACAATCATAGTGCATCCCCCCATGAACCACACGATGTCCGACCGCAATGAGGCGTTCGAGCACATTATGCTGCCCTAACCAATCGAGTAACGACATAATAGCCGCCTGATGATCGTTGGCCTCAGCCGGAGCAGTGGCATGATTCCCGGCATGCATGATCACCGCGGTTCGTTCTGTCCCTAGTCCAGAGAACTGCCCCCGAAATACACAGACTTGCTGATCCATGTTGTCAGAATTAGACATTGCACCAGCGTCGAACAACGCAAACTTTAGGCTCGACGAACCACTATTGATTACGAGTATATTTTTCATCATCCACTAGACACGCGACTTATCGAGCGATTTTCGTTGATAGTCCGCCAGTAATAACGCTAGCGCGCTTGACGCTATTCGCGTTAAAGCGTCATCGGCTCGACTGGTTAACATAATGGGCACTCTTGCGCCCACCACGACACCGGCGCCTTTGGCATCGGCAAGATAGCTGAGTTGTTTCATCAGCATATTGGCCGCTTCTAGATCGGGAGCCATCAAGATATCAGCACGCCCTGCCACTGGCGACTCAATACCTTTTGTTGCACGCGAGTCCTCAGAAACGGCACTATCAAAGGCCAGTGGGCCATCAAGGACCCCACCCGTGATCTGACCGCGTTCGGCCATTTTGCACAGCGCGGCAGCATCAATCGTCGCATTCAACTTCGGATTAATCGTTTCAACGGCTGACAATATGGCCACGCGCGGATGGGCGTTCCCGATCGCATGCGCCAGCTCAATCGCGTTTTGAATGATATCGCGCTTTTGCGCGAGCCCTGGGTAAATATTGATCGCAGCATCGGTAATAAATAACGGTCTTGGATAGGTCGGAACATCGAATGCCATTACATGGCTTAAACAACGTTCAGTACGCAATCCTCCCTCACGTTTGACAACCTCGTGCAACAGTTCGTCAGTATGCAACGCGCCTTTCATTAATGCTTCAATTTGACCCGCTCGTGCCATTTGCACGGCGCGCTCTGCAGCCGCGTGACTATGCGGAGTATCGACAATTTCGAAGTCCTGAATATCCACTTCGGCGGTGTCTGCAGCGGCGAGAATTTTATCTCTTGGCCCCACCAACGTTGGAATGATTAGTTGCTGTTTTGCCGACGCAACCGCGCCACGAATAGAACTGTCATCAACGGGGTGGACAACCGCCGTATGCATGGGATCAGGATGATCCGCTGCGGTAAGAATCGCGTGTAACTGCCCGCGCTCAGACAAGCGCACTTCTGGCATGACTGTCCGTTGACGGCTTACTTTTTTAGTGGGGGCTAATACGCGTGCTTCGCCTTCGATGACAGTATCGCCGCGTTGATTTTCGCAACGACAGGCAAACACAATATGATGGCGTTTATCGTCCATTTGGTCGACGCGTACGATTACTCGAAGTACGTCGCCAAGCATGACCGGTGCTTTAAAGGCCAACGTTTGGCCTAAATAAACCGTCCCAGGCCCGGGTAACTTGGTACCGAGCACCGTTGATATCAATGCGCCGCCCCACATGCCATGGGCAATAATCTCTTGGAAACGGCTGCTTTTGGCAAAGTCATCATCTACATGAGCAGGATTGACATCACCGGACATTATCGCAAAAAGCTTAATGTCCTCCATGGTTAAACGTTTTTCTAAAAACGCCTCATCACCGATTGAAATTTCATCGTACGTCTTATTCTCGATGACCTCCTCGTTATGTGTCCCTGTCATAGTAAGCTCCTTAATCGTCTATAACGTCGAAAAATACGCTGATTTAAAAACGAAGATGATGACCGGCGTCGACGTAGTGCGTTAGCCCTGTCAGTACACACCCTGCATCAGCGGTAAGGTAAACAACCGCATTCCCCACATCCTGTACCGTTGCCAGTCGACGTAACGGCGATCGCGTTTCACCGTCTACCGCCAACGCTTCAAATTCTTTTAATCCAGAGGCGGCACGCGTACGAATTGGGCCTGGAGAAATGGCATGAACACGGATACCTTGCGGCCCAAGTTCAGCGGCGAGATAGCGCGTGGTCGATTCGAGCGCGGCTTTAACCGGTCCCATCAAGTTGTAATTATCCACGGCTTTTTCTGCGCCATAGTACGACATGTTAAATAATGTGCCCCCAGCTGACATAAGAGGCTCTGCCCGCTTAGCCATGCGAATGAACGAGTGGCAGGAAATATCCATCGCGAGCGAAAAGCCTTCTCGAGAGCAATCCACCACCCGACCGTGTAAATCATCTAACGGCGCAAACGCGATCGAGTGAACAACAAAATCAATCCGCCCCCATTTTTCTTTGGCACGCGCAAATAGCGCATCCAATTGGTGGTCATCTTGCACATCACACAACATCATTTCAGGATCCCCCATTGACGGCTTCAGGGGGGTGACAAAGCGCTCTGCCTTAGGTGACCCATACGTCACCAGTACGTCTGCGCCTGCTTGGTGTAACGCTTGGGCGCAGCCAAAGGCAATGCTATTTTCATTCGCCAGGCCCGCCACAATGCCGACTTTACCTTCAAGTGAGAAAGGATGTTCCACGATGTTCTCCCTAGATTTATAACGAAAGCGTGAGCCGCTCCACGTGAGGCGTTCAACACATAGAGCAGTTACACTAAAAAATGTGCTGCCTACTTTAGAGGACTCACAAGCTTTTAACTTAGACCCAAATCAGGACTAAAGGCAAAATTATAGATGAAATGAGAAGCAATCTTTGTAAGAAAACAAGACACTTTTGCAAAACTTTAATGACAAGGCTGCACAATAGGCTCAATGGAGAGCTTTTACTCAATTAAAGTAGGCGTGTGATAAATGAGCACTGAGCCCATGACGAAAAAAACGCCGCTTTTTATAGAAAAAGCGGCGTTATGCTAGCGTATATCGCGTGAATTTAAGCCAATTCGGCCATTACACATTTTGCAAGATCAGCCGGGCGATAGTACACGGACTTCATGACCTTGCCTTGACGAATCAATTTACCGTCAACCGTCACATCTGTTGCACATTTGGCAATAATCCCGTCATCTTTGGGGCTTGCCACAACCTCAATGCCTTTTTTCTCATAGTAGGCTTGGGTGTCCGCGAACGCCTGCGCATCGCGGCAAACTTTACTCATATTACTGCTATGCACTTCGTCCCAACAGGTTATGAAATCGATCCCGAGTCGATTAGCAATTTGCAATAAAATATCAACCATATAACTGACTTCAAGTTGATCACGATACCCGCGCGACCCCATCTGTACGGCGCGCCCCATGAGGACATAAACACTGTCGACGATAGCATCAACTTGTTCAACCAGTGAGTCAGCCTCAGCCAGTTCGGTCATCTCCTCAACCGCCAATGCCGTATGAAGATCATCTGCTTTGTCGTCTAATGAGGTTGGATCGTTACAAGGCAAGTCAAACGTGATTCGAAAGGCTTCAATATCACGGTAAAGGTGGTCGTAAATCGCTTGATCGAGAACTGCAAATTTCATGTTTAAAGCCCTTTGAGAAACAAACACGCATGGCGTCATGCTGGTACACAAGGGGCAATACAATAGCACTGCTGGCGGGGAGTTAAAATCAATTGCGCAGATTCTTTAATATGACCTAGCGCTACAGCGCAAATATTACTCAAGCTTGGTGTCTACTCGCCGTTACCGTTTTATAATGAGAAAACACGTCAGGCGAATTCTCGGCCAAAAGGATTGTTATTATGACCAAACGCTTATCGCTTGCTACGCTTTGTGCGGGCATGTTACTCGCCACAGCAGCACAGGCCCAAACATCGCCACTCAGTATCGGCGCTAGCGCCAGTGTTACCGATGTTAAATACGGATCTCAAACAGAGACAGGTCACACCTGGGAAGTGAATGGCACGTGGCGGCTGACCGATTATACCAGCCTGTATTCAGGGTATGGTGAAACCAGTGCCGACTTTGATAACGCCAATGGTACAGAAACAACGTTGACGTCCACCTATATTCCCGTTGGCGTACAAGTTAACTTCCCTATGACGATCGGCAGTGTCTACCTGCGTGGTGGGGGAAACTACTATCAAACCGAATTTGGGACGGATAAAGACATCGGTTGGGGCGCCAGCGGAACGGTTGGCTTTGAGTTACAACCGACTGTCGGTCCTAAAATGAACTTTGAGCTCACCTATGCCGATCGCGGCGATGCCGAAACGAGCTCCGTGAGTGTCGGTACCAGTATCGGCTTTTAACCGCTCATAGCAGGGTGCCAAACAACGGTCGTTACGATATAGATTACCACCGCGCGACATAACGCGCGGTGATATCATCGAAATACGGCAGACTACATGCCACCAGCAACATCAAATAAACTACCCGTCGAATAAGATGCATTATCTGACAGCAGCCAAGCAATCATTTCTGCTACTTCCAGCGTCGACCCCCCACGACCAAGCGGGATATTATCAGCCACACGCGCGACACGATCAGGCTCTCCTCCTGCCGCATGCATATTGGTATCAATTGGACCTGGGCGCACTGCGTTGACACGAATCCCTTCACGGCCCACTTCTTTCGCTAGCCCCATAGTCAGTGTGTCTAATGCGGCTTTGGTCGCGGCATAATCAACGTATTCATTGGGTGATCCGGTTTTAACCGCTGCGGAGGAAACATTAACGATAGCGCCGCCGTTACCACCACGAGATTGCGCCATGCGATGCACCGCCTCTCGGCAGCACAAAAAGGCACTGGTAACATTGGCTTGAAACATCGCGTTGATCCGCTCCGCATCCATACCGCTGACAGACGATTGCGGCAACATGATACCGGCATTATTCACCAATGCGGTGATATTCCCTAAGCGGTTATCCGCTTCACTGAACAACCGCTTGACACCTTCTTCACTCGACACATCGGCCTGAACGGCGATCGCGTTTACTCCAATCGCTTGAAGTTCATCAACAAGCGCAAAAGCAGATTCACTGTTGCTCAAATAGTTGATGCAAATGGCATAACCACGCTGTGCCAATAACTTCGCCGTCTCGCGGCCAATGCCGCCACTTGCCCCGGTTACAATCGCAACTGGATTCATTGCTACTCCTTTTCGCTCATTCTGCTGATACCGGTGGGTAGTATCCCATTCTCACTGCGCCCCAATGTTTACCTGCAACAAAGAGCGGGACAGAAAGGTCATGCATGACTTCACCGGTATCGCGCTTATAGGTTTGCAGCAGCATGGTATCAGTATGTTGCCCACAACGCCTACCTGTACGGTCATCAAATAAGCGTTTAGTCCGGTTACCGGTGATATCTTGCGCATAATCACCGGTTAATGGCTGACAAAAACGTTGATTATGCGTGGGAACATAACCGTTCGTGTCATTGGCTATCACGTAAACAATATTGTCATCGATGTCCAAAATAGGCTCTTGAATCGGCGGTAATAATCGATCACAAAACGTATCGAAACGGGTGGTGTATTTTTGTGGATGCGTATTGGCAATGGGTTGATAGTGGCGGTCAAACAAATCGGAAGGACTAATTTCGCCCTTCGCAAGGGCCTGTTCAAAAGCCGCTTCAATCCGATCTCGACATACACTCGCCGCTTTGAAAAAACGCTGATGAGGGCTAGCATCGGAGAGCTCAGCAAAAACCGCATTGGTTTTTTCTGCGGTATCCATTAATCCCTCGGCTTCTTTACTCAAGACCGTGACTTGCTCATCACTGATTTCAAGTCCAGATCGGACCTGTACCAGCGCGGATGCAATTTGCTCTAAACTGGCGCTATTCTGTGATGACCCATGGGCTATCTCTTTTACCGCTTCTTCAACCTGATCGGCTCCCGAAGAAAGCTCGGTTAAAATGTACCCGACACGCTCAACATTTTCAGTGCCTGACTCGACATCGGATGACAAGGCTTGAATATGTGCCATCACATTACTCGACTCTGCCATAATGTGTTTTATGATTGTCGCGACTTCACTTGTGCTCTGTGAAGTCCGCTGCGCAAGCTGTCGTACTTCATCAGCCACCACCGCAAAACCACGCCCCTGCTCACCAGCTCGAGCGGCTTCTATTGCGGCATTTAATGCCAGCAAGTTTGTTTGTTCGGCGATATCATCAATAACTTGTGCGACGGCACTGACTTTATTGACGTTGGCGTCCAGAGCTTCAATTCGCGCAACCGTTTCGGCGGTTTTTTGGTTAATATCTCGCATCTCAGCAATGGATGCGGTCAGTTCATTTACACCCTGCTGACTAAGATCCCGCATACGAGTCACTTGCTCAACCGATTCAGTCTCGACTTGGCAAGCACGCGAAAGAGTTTGCTCAATATGTTGCGCTTTATCGGTAATCTCTACCACCGCAGAAAACTGCTCTGTCAAACGAGCCGTTAAAATGTCAGAGCGATGCGAGACTTCTGCGGCCGTCATCGCGTTCATTGTGGCACGCGTTGCTAATCGTCCAACGGTTTCAGTAGGAATGTCTAGTGTAGCGTTTTCAACTGCAGATTCTTGCTCGTGTCGCGGGAACAGATAGAGCTTTACGGCAAGACCTATGCCCACAGCTTGACAGGCCAATATCAACACAACCCATGTAAATTGCGCCGATACTACAACCCATCCTCCAAATATAGACAGCGCACAAACGACGCCAAATGCGACCCAAAATCCCATTTTGTTATCCACTACGATCCTTGTCATTTTCCACCTATAATCCTTATCTTTGGAACGGATTAGCACACTCAGTACGCTAAAAACCTAACGGTTACAGACACCTGCTAATACCGAGAGACTTTCAGCCTTGGTCCATTACAGATGCCATATTTTTTGGGTCATCGCGGTGAACACGATCAAATTTAGACTAAAGCCGTATGTCTAACATCTTGGGGATTAACTGTTGCGACGCAGTTGCGATACAAAAATAAATGCGACTCATAAACATCGAGAGTGTCTTTATATGATAATTACCACAAACGTGATTAAATCCCACGCAAAATGCGCTAAGCTCTCCCTAGATTATTGTTATTAATGAGAGAACCATGATCCCCCATCGACGAATTCGCCAATCGATTCAGGCCTTTTTTATTTTAGTCACGATGAGCTTTTCGCTGGTATGGTTCTCATTAGCGGTGCTGCCAGAAAGCGAACAATTCGCCGTGATTTGGTACGTATCGGCTGCCGGCGCATTCGGGTTTAGCTGCTTTTCAGGCTACGTGAGGCTTGTCGCAGCCGCAGGCTTTTTCACCGGCGTCTTTTATGCCGATACCATGATGGGGATTCCCGCTTCACTCAGTGCCAGCATGGCGGCTGTCAACACTGCAACCGCCGGATTAGGTTGCACCATTTACCGATTAACGTACAAACGTTACGGTAACCCGTTCGAGAGTATGTGGCCCTTTATTCGAGGTTTAGCGCCCACACTTATCATCAGCCCTCTATTTGGTGCGACACTCGGTGCCAGTGTTCAGTCAATAGGAACCCATCAACCGTTCGATTACTTAGTACTTCGGTGGTTTATTAGCGAATTTGTCGGTTTTGTCGCCCTATTTCCTCTCTTGTTAGTCGTCAAAGAGAACCTCAGCGAACGACCTAATGATCGACTTGCGAAATCGAGCACGTTTTGGATCGCCTTGATAGCCCTGTGCTTGGCCGCGATCAGTACAATCAGCCTGTTGTTATATCTTTCACCTCACCCGTTTTTGGCGCTCACAGCGCTGTTTTTGTTGGCGGCAACACTGCAAAGTCGTCTGATTGGTTTAGGCTGTATCGCGTTAACATTACTAAGCTTTGACATTTTATCCGCCCTCGGTGCACTGACATTTCAAGTAGAAGCGGATCAAAAAGCCTCACTGTCTCGCATGGCGATGGCTGGTGCCGCCATGATGGTCGGGGTGATAATGACACAATTCGCATATAGCTATCGACGTCATCAAAAGCATCATCTGGAGCAACATGCGTTATTAACCCAAGCGATGCATAACTCCCTTATTGGTATGGCCATACTCGACCCTCGCGGCATCGTTCAAGACGCTAACGCGAGCCTTGCGCAGTTTTTTGCCTGTGAACCGCGTGTATTGCTTGGCTCCCATGTTTCTATTTTTACCCGCGAGCAAGATCAAGCGGCATTAAAAGACTATTTTAATGAACTGATCATGGGTCATACCGATAATAAACGGCTGGAGAAGCGCTTCCTGCGCGCGGATGGGGAGCAAGTATGGGGAAGGCTCTCTGTCACTGCGGTCCGTGACAAACATGCCGGCCATGTGACGCATCTCATCAGCCAAGTCGAAGACATTAATGCACTGAAAGCGGCACAGAGAGAGCAAAAACGCTGGCTAGAACGTTGGCGTTTTGCTTTAGATATCAACAAACTCGCCGTATTTGAATTGAACGTTCATACTGGCGTTATTCTGTTTTCAGGTTGGTCAGCGCCACTATTGGGGATCAGTGCAAAAAGCATCCAAACCTACCAAGCCTGGACCGCCCGAATCCATCCAGACGATTTACACGGCTGGGAGCAAGCCATGCGCCTGCTGGTTGAAGGGCGTACTGATCGTATGATCGAAGTATTTCGCTTTCAAAATGATCAGGGAGATTACCGATATCTACGGCAAGCGTCGGCGCGACAAACCGGTGAAGAGACAGAAACCGTGCTAAGTACGGTAATCGATGTCACCGAACAGCACCTAGCCAACCAACAAACCGATACCTTACGCCGCCGCCTTGAAGCCGCGACCAAAGCGGCTAACATTGGTATTTGGGAGTACAACGTCGCAGACGACACGCTCGAATGGGATGCGCAGATGTATGCGCTCTACGATATACCCGTCTCTGACGGTAAAGAAACATTGGCCACTTGGCAACATCGCCTCCATCCAGATGATGCCGATAGGGTCAAGCGTATACTCGGCAAAGCCTTCAAATATCAACAACGTATCGATACCCAATTCCGGATTCTCGATACTCACGGTCGAACGCGTTACCTGCGTGCCCTTGCCAGTGTACAAATCGATGATAGCGGCAATACCATACGATTGATTGGCGCCAACTGGGACAATACTGAAATAAATGAACTCAACCAAACCCTTGCCCAGGAGCGCGAACAATTAAACGTAGTGATGAATTCCATCAACGATGCCGTAATCACCACCGACGACCAGGGTCATTTGGCCTATCTCAACCATACGGCGCAGCGACTGACTCTCAATGGTGAGGCTCGACCCCTTGGACAAACCATCGACGACATTTTCCAACTGTATCGTCAACAACAGCGCGTGTTGCTTTCGAGTTTACATAATAATCAAACCGCGACCTTTTTTGAAACACAGATAAAAGATGCCTACCAGCTTGTGTTAGCCAATGAGGAGCGCGTCTATGTCTCCGTGGCAGTATCGCCGTTAACCAGTCATCAAGGCTATGTGTATATTTTACGTGATGTGTCTGAAGAACATGCGTTAATGGCGCAACTCGACTACAACGCTAACCACGATCCACTGACACATTTACCGAACCGCCGGGCCTTTGAAACCATCATGGAAAGGCACCTTACACAACACCATGACGATACCCCGTCGGTACTTACCTTTGTCGATCTCGACCTGTTCAAAATCATCAACGATTCTGTCGGCCACCATGCGGGCGACGATGTTCTCTGCCAAGTGTCTCAAGCATTGGCTGATAACATTCGCAGTGATGACACCGTTGCACGACTCGGCGGCGACGAATTTGCAGTCCTCCTCACACACTGCAATATGCGGGATGCCAAACAGACAATTGCCGATTTAATCAGTCGGCTCGAGAATCTATCTTTTTCTTATGAAGAGCGGATTTTCGCCATCAGTGCCAGTGTCGGCTTAGTCAATATCGGTGATGACGCCTTAACTCTGTCCGACTTAATGAGCCGCGCTGACGTTGCCATGTATGAAGCGAAGTCAGCGGGCCGTGGACAAATCGTCGACTATAACGATATATCAGGCTTCGCCCAAGGCCGCCACAACGATATGCAAATGGTCGGAAAAATTACCCGCGCATTGGCTGAGGATCGATTTACCCTGTATGGTCAACAAGTCGCTCCCGCGAAAGGACCAACCATTGAACACTGGTATGAACTATTAGTGCGGATGATTGACACGGATGGCAATATCATGAATCCGGGGCAATTTATCCCCGCCGCAGAGACCTTTGGTTACATTCGTGACATTGATGCGTGGGTGGCTAACTATGTGCTCAATACTCGCGCCCAAGAATTGGCCGACTCTGGCCTTAAATTTAATCTCAACCTCTCCGCGCACTCAATCAGCGATCCCAAGTTCCAAACACATTTGAAGGCCCTGTTAGCCTCATCCGTCTTTCCCGCTGAGCGCTTGTGCTTCGAGATCACAGAGTCAGCCTTAATTAGCCACTTAAATACCGCCGTTTCATTTATCGATGAGTTACGCGCCTATGGGGCTCACATCGCACTTGATGATTTTGGCGCCGGCCTATGTTCTTTCCATTACTTGAAACTCTTTAACGTTGATGTCGTGAAAGTGGATGGCCAGTTCGTTGCCAACCTCACCGATAACGAAAACGACATTGACCGAGTGATCCTCGAATCTATCGTCAGTATCTGTGACACCATGGGGTATAAAACTGTCGCGGAGTGGGTGTCTGATGAAGAAAAACTCGCGCGCGTACAAGAGATCGGCATTCATTATGTGCAAGGGTTTTTAATCGACTATCCCACGCCACTTGATACCTTGCTTGCCAACAAAGTATCGAACAAACAAAAAGGTGCTGAATAGGGTTGCGAGACGCCGAAAAGATAGGCAATTTAAGCTTTTTTGCTTGGACTGCCTGTTATGAATCAATACACGCTTGCAGGGTGTGGTGCAATCCTACTGTGGAGCAGCAATGTCGCATTGATCCGCCACGTGACCGAATTACTTGGCCCTGTAGGTGGCGCTGCCGCCATTTATACTATCGCGGCGCTCTGCTTAGTGGTTTTTGTCGGTACGCCCAAACTCAGCGATTTTCCACGTCGCTACTTAATTGTCGGCGGCGTGTTATTCGTGGTCTACGAATTATGCTTGTCGTTATCCCTAGCATGGGCTAATACGCGCACACAAGCGATCGAAATGGGCGTCATTAACTATTTGTGGCCGTGCTTAACCGTCTTCTTTTCCGTGCTTATTACTCGCCAAAAAGTCAGCCTTTGGCTTTATCCTGCCTTAATGATCGCATTTTTAGGCGTTATCTGGACAGTAGGCGGCAAACAGGGGGTTTCTTGGCATCATTTAGTCGCCAATATTCACTCAAACCCATTGAGCTATATCCTGGCTTTCAGTGGCGCCATCATTTGGGCCATATATTGTAATCTGACCCGCATGAGTGCGCAGGGAAAAAACGGCATCACGTGGTTCTTTATAGCAACGGCCATCACACTCTGGGTCGGTTTTGCACTCTCTGATGCGCCTGCGCTTTCCGGTTCTTGGTCGGAGGCAGTTTATGTGCTCGTGGCCGGTGCGGCAATGGGAGGAGGTTACGGGCTGTGGAACCTTGGTATTCTTAAGGGCAATTTGGTGTTCTTAGCAACCTTGTCTTATTTTATCCCGATCCTATCAACGTTTTTATCAGCGATTCTCTTGTCGACCGAGCTGACGCTCTCCTTCTGGCAAGGCGTGGCGATGGTGACACTCGGCTCATTGGCAAGCTGGTGGCTGACGCGAGCGCCGACCACCAGCAACAAGACCTCGAGTACCGCTAAATCACACTAGTGACGATGTATCCAGCCGCTCTTGCGGCTGGATACAGTTTACTGTGCCAAAGCTAACGCCGGTGTTGCCGCGCCATAATAGAGGCAAATACGCTGACCATTGATTTGTTCAACCTCAAACTCAATCTCGTAAATACGCTCCATCACTGGCTTGGTCACTACCTCATCAACGGGACCGCTCGATACCACTTCACCATCTTTCATCGCGACCATATTGTCCGCATAACAAGCGCTAAAGTTAATATCGTGCATCACGACCACCACGGCCTTGTTATATCGATGTGCCAGGTCTCTGACCGTCTTCATGATCGCCACCGAGTGACGAATATCGAGATTATTAAGCGGTTCATCGAGAAAGATATAATCGGTGTTTTGTGCCACCACCATCGCGATGAATGCCATCTGCCGTTGGCCCCCACTTAATTGATCAATAAAGCGGTCTTGTAACTCCGTTAACCCTAATTGAGCTAACGCTTCATCAATCACCGTATCATCATCTGCAGTCAGTCGCCCTTTAGAGTGGGGAAAACGACCAAATGCCACGAGCTCACGAACACGAAAGCGCATATTGACATTATTCGCCTGCCGCAACACCGCCAGCCTTTTTGCTAATGCCTCATTGCTCCATTCACTGAGCGGTTTATCGCCAATCAAGACTTCACCTGCATCACTGTCAGTGAGTCGACTCGCCATAGAGAGCAGCGTACTTTTCCCCGCACCATTTGGACCAATTATCGCGGTCACGTTACCCGGTGGGAACAACGCACTGGCCTGATTTACCACCTGGGTTTGCCCGTAGGCTTTCGACAATCCAATTAATTCAATCATAATGGTTAAAACTTGTTTTTCGTTAGCAGGTACAAGAAATAGCTTCCACCAACAAAGTTAATAATCACACTGACAGTGGTTTCAAACCCGAACCACTGCTCAACAACATACTGACCGGTTAACAACAAAAAAACTGCCAATACACTGGTCGCAAGAATCAAAAAACGATGCTGATAGCTCACAAACATTTGCCGGGCAAGGCTGACCACAATCAAACCAAAGAACAATACAGGCCCGACCAAAGCCGTCGATACCGCAATCATGATGGCGATGATCACCATCACCTTCAGTGTGAGTCCGCGCATATCGACGCCTAAACTGGTGGCATTATCTTCACCAAGTAAGCAAACATCCAGCTGATTGGCATAGCGGTAAAGCGCCAACAAACACAGCCCTAACACCGGCACACTGATATACACCAGATCGCGATTCGCATTGTTGAAACTGGCAAACATGGCATCTTGAAGTACCGCAAATTCACTGGGGTCAACTAATAAGGTGAAAAACTGGCTAACACTGCCAAACACACTCCCGAGTACGATACCAATTAACAGCAAGGTATAGACATTAGCGCGATGCCGACGAAAATACAGCGTAAATAGCACGCTCGCCGTCACCGTCATCAATGCCACACTCACCGCAAAGTTTAAATAGGCATTCACCAAAAACAGACTGGTTGAACCAAAGATCACCAGTAACAGGGTTTGCAATAAGACGTACAAACTATCAAAACCAAGAATTGAGGGCGTCAATATTCGATTATTGGTGATGGTTTGAAACACTAATGAAGAGGCCGATATTGCGATCGCTGCCAGCGCAATCGAAAGCACCTTCGGCGTACGCCTAGAAAGAAAGTAAGCATAATTATCCGCGGTAAGGCCATGCCCTAAGAAATAACCGGCGACCAGTAAAACGCCCACCGCAACAAGAGAAAGTTTGAGTCCATCACGCATTGGCTTTATCCCTCATCACTAAGTAGATAAAGATCACACCACCCAAAATCGAAATGATCATGGCAATAGGGACTTCATAAGGGAAGATAATTACGCGGCCTAAAATATCGCAACTTAAGACCAGTACCACCCCCCAAAAGGCGGTCCAAGGCAAATTACGCTTAATGTTATCGCCCATGAACAATGAGACAACATTCGGCACAATCAGGCCAAGAAAAGGGATCACACCGACGATCATCACCACGGCCGACGACAACAAGGCAACCACCATGACACCAAACAGCACCACTTTTTGATAATCCAAACCAATATTCTTGGCGAAGCTTTCTCCAATACTGGCGGCGCTAAATTGGCTCGCATAGGCATAGGCCACGGCACATACAGGCATGGCAACAAACAAGATTTCATAGTTCCCCGCCAACACCGATGAAAAATTGGCCACCGTCCACGCTTGTAAGGTTTGAATCAAATCGTATTTGTAAGCCAGGAACTGAGTAAGAGACGAGACCACGTTGCCGTACATAATCCCGATCAAAGGAACAAGCACGGTATTTTTAAATTTGAGGCGCTGTAAGAAACGGACAAATAGCCAAGTACCTGCCATCGCCGTACCGACAATCACGGTCAGGTCAAGCCATTGGTTTGCACCACTAAAAACCACGAGCGTAACCACATAGCCAAGCAGCGCGCAATCAATGGTGCCCGTGGTATCTGGGGAGGCGAAGCGGTTTTGACAAATCTGCTGCATAATCAGGCCGGCCACACTCAGCCCAGCCCCGGCAAGACAAATAGCCAGCAGGCGCGGAATACGACTGGTGGTAAAAATGGTCCAGGCTTCTGAATCACCGGCCCACAAACTATCCAAAGAAACGTGGGCGACACCGATAGATATCGACAATAGCGCCAGCACCATAAGGATAGGAATAGAAAGATACTTCACAACACGACTACCGTTGGGTCTGAAACCACAAAGACCCGGGAGAAGCCCGGGTCAACTTTTATCTGTAAAAAAGCAATCTATACAGAAAGCGATGCGTCATCAAAAACGATTAAAGTACGCGATTGACATCGTCGATCATTTTATCCATCGCCGTCATCCCAGCCATGGTGATATACCAAGCAGTTGGATCTAAGTAGCTGATACGTTGATTTTGGTGCGCCGGTGTCTTATTTACCAATGGGTTATCGAAACGCGCTTTAGCTTTTCCCTGTCCCTCACCAATCGCTTGCTCACGATCAAGCACCAGCAACACATCTGGATTGGCATCGGCAATGTATTCAAAAGAAATCAGGTTGCCGTGAGAGCCAGCCACTTCTACGTCATCACTTTTCGCAGGTTTTAGTCCCAGCTCGTCAAAAACCAGACCAAAGCGGCTTTTCTCACCAAACATCGCCACTTTACTGCCGTTGCTCATCACCATAAGCGCGTTGAAGTTATCTGCCACCGCTTTTTCATGTGTTTGTGCAATTTTGGTATTTACCTGGTCGATAATGGCTTCCACTTTTTCTTGTTTGTCGAAGACATTACCCAGCATGCGCCAGTTTTGCTGAACACTCTGCCAATAATGGTCATAATCGGCTTGGAACATAATGGTTGGCGCGATTTCTTCTAATTCACTCATCAGCGACGCCATACGCGCCTCTGCGATGATCAAATCCGGTTTTGCCGTAAAGATTGCCTCATAATCAGGCTCTTTAACGGTCCCTACCGCTACATACTTATCATCTTGGTAAGTTTTTGCTAAGTAATCTGGCATCAATGATTTCACCACGCCTACAGGTTCAACCCCCAGGCGGTCAAGCACATCGAGGCTGCCTTGCCCAAGCACAACCACACGCTGCGGCACATCGTCAATCTCAACGGTGCCCATGGCATGGTGGATGGTTTTTGCAGCAGCGTGACCACTTAATACCAAAGAAACGGTTAAAAGAATGAATTGGAAAAATGAACGAAAAGCTTGCATAGCCCTTTCCTCGCAAAAATTGATGGCAGCATGCTAACGCAGTTAAAACGCCAAGTCACGAATAGAAGTGAGAATTATTCATATTCATAACTCTATTGATAAAGCCGGATCAACACACCATCACGATAAGGGCGTCAGTTACTAAAACTGTTTTGATCTTGCGCAAAATAAAGACAGATATCAGACAGTGTTGTGTCTATTTCCCGTTTTTATCCGCGAATAAACCATCGAATCGGACCTATTTGGTTACAACGCAAGCGATTGCACCGACACTATCAACATATTTAGTAATCATTGGCCGGTTTACGGGTTAACATGGATATAGTTGTGATCAAGATCGCGCGGATATATGCGCTGGTTACATACACTAGACTCATCTCGAGCGGTATGACTGAAACGATAATTAAAGACAGCTAAGACTGTCGCAAATTCGGTACCGGATTGAGCTGAACTGCATCTAACGAGTTGTTTGAGGGTTATAATGAACGAAATTTTACTTGCGGTCGTCGCTGGCGCCATTGTTGGCTTTTTCTTCAGCGCGATCAAGTTACCATTGCCTGCTCCCCCGGTGATTTCTGGGATCATGGGCATCGTTGGTATCTACCTTGGCGGCATGGCTTATCAAGCCGTGATCGAACGCTTTTTCTCTTAACTTTAGATAATTGGAGCACACTATGGCTACCCCACATATTAACGCTGCAGACGGCGCATTTGCTGAAACAGTCCTGATGCCAGGTGATCCACTGCGCGCGCAGTACATTGCCGAAAACTTTCTAGAAAACGCGGAACTGGTCACTGATGTCCGTAATATGTTCGGTTACACCGGCACTTACAAAGGCAAAAAAGTATCGGTAATGGGTCACGGTATGGGTATCCCATCGTGCTCCATCTACGTCCATGAGCTGATCAAAGATTACGGTGTTAAAAACGTCATTCGCGTCGGCAGCTGTGGCGCAGTAAAAGATGATGTCAAACTGATGGACGTGATCGTTGCACAAGGCGCTTCCACCGACTCAAAAGTAAACCGCACCCGTTTTGCCGATCATGACTTCGCCGCTATTTGTGATTTCCATCTTATGGAAACTGCCGTTGGTGAAGCGCGTAAACAAAACGTCTCTGTGCGCGTTGGTAACGTATTCTCTGCGGATCTCTTTTACAGCCCAGAAGCCGATCTGTTCAACAAAATGGACAAACTTGGCATTCTTGCCGTTGATATGGAAGCAGCGGGTATCTACGGTGTCGCTGCAGAGCTAAACGCGCGTGCTCTCACCATTCTGACCGTGTCTGACCACATTATTCGTGGTGAAGCACTGAGCTCAGATGAGCGTCAAAAGTCGTTTAATGAAATGATGACTGTCTCGCTCGAGACCGCGATCAACCTGTAAATGTGGGTTGGAGGAAACGTGCCAAGCGGTAAACTGCCACCCGCTGCCGGTCAATTGCAGCTGAATTTTTGTAAAACCTTGACCTGTCCTAACTTTGGGTCAATGGATGAGCAAGATTATTTGGTTCAGCGCTCTAATCCGGCACGCCCAACGCTAGTATGCCGAGAATGCGGGGCGTTTCCTCCTCTGCTCAACAACCAGCAAGTTCATGCCGAGTTGATAGCCCAACGTCAACTCCATGCAGATGGACTATGTGCCTGTACCAACCCCGCCTGTGAGCACTTAGGTAAGCCAGTCTTAACCTACCGTCACTGTTACCATGCCTTTGGCTACAGCGGCGATAGACAACGTTATCGGTGTAAAGGCTGTCAAAGTACCTTTGTCGACCGTTGGTCTGGGATTAACAAAAAGAGTGAGCTGCAACAAAAGTTGCTGGCCTTCCTTTTCACGGGCCATACCGTGCGAGAGATCTGTCGTCGGCTTTCTCTCAATCCAAAGACCTTTTATGATCACCTGAATCAAATAGCTGCGCGTTGTCGACAAAAACTTGCCGCGTACGACACACGCTTTTTATCTGATACCTCAACAGGCCACCTCGCGAGTGTTCATGCACCGCTGCAACCTAACAGCGAAAATGGCGTACAATGGCTAGCGACCGGAGAGGCGCATAGCGGCTATATTTTGCTTCAAGATGTCAACTATCATTCGTATGATCATGACCATCTCACCGAGCATCATGATCCGTATCAAGACGCTTGCCGCTTTATGGCGACCACCAATGCAGGCCAGCGCTCGGAGCCAACACCACGCCCTGACGGCTTATTGGGTCGCGTTGACGCAAAATACCGAGAGGTGTTTTCACGCTCAAATGTGGAAGACCCTTACACCCAGCCGTTGCACTTTATTTACCCTAATCGTGGTACCCTGATTCGTCCTCAGTACACCACCTATGCCCATTATTTAAACCTCAAGCCTTTTATTGATCATTGGCAACACATTGTGGTGTTTTCTCCGCAGGAGCCCTTATTGCGCTCGGCTTGTTTATCCGTTTTCGAAGCCGATATTCGTGACAAACGGGTAWGCCATGTTTACGTCGAGCAAGATCCTTATTGGCAACCCGGCTCAGAGCCAGAAAAAATTGATATTGTGTTACTCAGTTGGTGGCGCGATCGCTGGGCGTTTACGCGCAGCGGTGCAGGGAGCAAAGCCATTTGCGATCATGGGCAAAATAAGGGCAGAGAAGCCTATTGGTTAACCCATGCAAGCTGTGATGCGATGAAGAAATATCAACAACACTTCCATCAGCAATTTGCACTGTTGGTTAATGAGCCACGACGCCGGTTACGCCCTGGAGGGTTACTGCCGTTACTTGATATTTACCGTGCCTGGCACAATTTATGTTGGCAAGATCACGCCCACGTCACGCCTGCTCAGCGTCTTGGATTAACCGATCGCCCGCTCACACTCGCGGACCTCATGCTTTAACGTCTCACCGCCCGATTGTTATCGATAGTTCAACCTAACGCCCGCGTCGTCTCCCTTGACGATACCGATGTTTCGCGTTATGAATCTCGATACTAAAAAGCCAGTCACGAGGATATAAGTATTGGATATTCAACTGCTGCGTACATTTATTGAAGTCAGCAAGACCCGCCATTTCGGTCATGCGGCGGATAATCTTTATCTGACCCAATCCGCAGTCAGCTTTCGTATTCGCCAACTTGAAACCCAGTTAGGCACCGCACTGTTTATTCGTCAGCGCAATAATGTTCGCCTCACAGAAGCAGGTGAGCGTTTATTTCCCTATGCAGAAACTATGCTGCAAACTTGGCAACGTGCGCAACACGATGTCAGTGCCATACAAGCCGCCAGTAGCCAATTAACATTTGGGGCGTCACCGATGTTATGGGAGCTTGATGGCGTAAGCGCATGGATAAATCAGATAGGTGCAGACCATACCGACTGGCTACTCCGTGCTGAATCAACGCCAAGGCAATTACTCGCTCGCCATTTAATTGAGAAGCGCATCGACGCGGGCCTAACGTCAGAGTTACCAAAACTTGAAGGGCTGCAGTCTCATCACCTTGGCAATTATCAATTACAGTTGGTCAGCCACGTCGCTCATCTTCATCTGGATAAGAGTGATGAGCTACCGCTTATCTATCTTGACTGGGGCACACAATTTGCGAGTGCACAAAGCCAAATAGCGCAGTTACAGCGCCCACCGGTGTTACACACCCAGTCGTGCCACCTGGCGATAAACTATTTGCTCACACATGGCGGCATCGCATTTCTGCCTTCCTTGGCGATTCAACAGTACCTAGATAGCAAGCGACTTCATTTAGTCGATAAAGTACAAGCACTTACCCATCCTCTTCACCTTATCTGGCTGACAAACAACGATAAAAGCAATTTAATCAGTCAGTTAATAGAATCAAACGGTCAGCTTTACGCCGGTTAAAAAAACGGTCGTTTGCGGCGAATTTCACTAGTCGGTGAGGCATTTTTCGGCTATCTTAAAATTGTTAGGCAACAACATACTGCCTAATCATCCGGCTACACGTAGCCTTAAAAATCAACAAGCGTTAGGAAAGCACCACCATGGCACAGTGGGATCAATGGTTAAAACACGGCTCTCAACAAAAAGAGAAGTTTAAATCTCGCCACCACGACGATTTTGATGACGATATGTCACACGGTAAAAAAGGCAAAAAACGTCAAAGCAAACGCGCGCACCGACCTCAGCAAGAGGACAGCTACTTCGGTGATGACCGCTAACTGCGTTGATACGTTTGTCGTCAAAATTAAAAAAGGCAATGCGTCGGCGTTGCCTTTTTGTTGCCACTTATCACCGAGACGGTGTTAGGCTTGCATCGTTCGCCAATGGGTATCGAACGCCGTTAATACGGCATGTGTCGTTTGCCACAATGGATTTTGCTTAAGTGTCTGCCAATCAATCGGCGTCCGTACCCGGAGTGCATCTGCCATTGGCACGGATTGAATCGGTAATGCATCTAAAACCGACACCGCACTTGCGCGATCATTGCAGATCAGCGTCATATCACACCCTGCATCCAGTGCTGCCTTAGCACGAGAAGGGGCATCACCAAACACATGCGCCCCACCCATGCTTAAGTCATCCGAGAAGATAATCCCTTTAAATCCGAGTTGCTGACGCAAAATATGAGTTAGCCAATAGCGTGAGCCACTGGCAGGCTGTGTATCATGCTGCGGATAGACCACATGCGCAGGCATAACCGCATCCAATAAGCCTTGTTCAATAAACGCTTTAAAAATAGCGAAATCAGACGACTGCAGAATATCACGCGGATCTTCAGGGGTAACTAAATGAGAGTCTTCTAACACAGCACCATGCCCCGGAAAATGCTTCCCGGTCGTTGCCATGCCGGCACGGCGCATACCCATTGAAAAGGCGCTGGCGTATTGCGTCACCACCTGTTGTTCTTCACCGAACGCGCGATCTTTAATGGCGGCACACGCAAAGCCGCGATCAAGCACAGGTGCAAAGCTCAAATCAATCCCATGCGCAATTAACTCGGCGGCCATCAACCATCCAGCTTGCTCAGCCATCTCAGTGGCTGCACCAAGTGCATGATAAGACTGTGCGGCCGGGATCGGCGTAAATGCCTCTCGAAAGCGTTGAACGCGTCCACCTTCTTGATCCACCCCAATTAAGATATCTCGGCCTGCCGCCGCACGAATAGACTGTGTCAGTGCGCGAAGCTGCGCGGAATCGTAATAGTTGCGGGCAAACAAAATCACGCCACCGACGCTCGGATGCGCGAGAATTTCTTTCTCTTCATTATCGATTTGCTCTGCGTGCACATCGAGCCAAACGGGTCCCATTATGTCTCCTTCATCCTGCGTTTATCACAGACGAATAATCAAGCACTTTGCGAGATATCGCAATCTGTTTATACTCGCTGTTTGTGTATACCCATTGCGCATTACTGCTATCGTACCGTCGTCATTATGCAAGGAACAGCCACATGTCATACTCTGGAGCCGATATCTATATTGGTGTCATGTCAGGAACCAGTTTAGATAATATCGATGCCGTCGCTGTCAGGTTTAACCAAGCCGGTCAAGTCGAGTCAATTGCGCGACACAGTGATCCGATACCGCAAGACATCAAAGCCACGGTGATTACGTTAAGCCGAGGTCAGCCTGTGTCAGTGACAACGCTCGGTGAGCTCGATCGTCGCTTAGGCGAATGTTATGCCGCGGCGATTAATTCCTTGCTCGAACACGCCGCCTTATTGCCTAAGCATGTCGCCGCGATAGGCTGTCATGGACAAACGGTGTATCACCAGCCAAGTGGGGATTACCCGTTTACCATGCAACTTGGCGACGCCAATGTGATTGCCGCTCGAACCGGTATTACCACTGTTGCCGATTTTCGTCGCAAAGATATGGCGTATGGTGGCCAAGGTGCACCACTGGTGCCCGCATTTCATAACGATTACTTTTCCGATAGCGAACAACCGACTGCGGTGGTCAATATCGGCGGCATCGCCAATGTCTCAATGATATGCCCTGATCGCCCGTTATATGGCTACGACACCGGACCCGGTAACATGCTAATGGATGCGTGGACACAACGACATCGCCATCAAGCCTATGATCGAGATGGTGAATGGGCGGCAAGCTGTGCGCCTTATCAGCCCCTGCTCCACCGGCTACTGTCGGATGCTTACTTTTCTCGCCCTGCGCCCAAAAGCACAGGTCGAGAATATTTTAACCTCGACTGGCTCGACCGTCAGTTGCTCGCGTTTTCGCTCTCCCCCGATCAGGTACAAGCAACACTTTTGGCACTCACCGTTGAGAGTATCGCCATGGCCATACGACCGCTAAAGCGCGGACGCATCTTTGTTTGTGGTGGGGGAGCACATAATCAAACGTTAATGCTCGCGCTGCAACAAGCCATGCCCAACTGGGCAATCGCTCAAACCGATGAAGTCGGGATCCGTTGTGACGATATGGAAGCCATTGCCTTTGCATGGCTTGCTAAACAAACACTCAACCACCAGCCTGGCAACGTCCCTGCCGTGACCGGCGCCAGCCAAGCGTGTTGCTTAGGTGCCATCTATCTACCCTATTAAGGAACATCAATGACAGCCCCCAGCGTCGAGCAACTCAAGCATTTATTATCCGAAACGCGTAATCCCAACACTTACGGACTCGATCAGCAAGATACACTTGGCTTGGTGACCATGATTAATGCCGAAGACCAAGGCGTCGCACTTGCAGTCCAATCACAACTTCCCGCTATCGCTGACGCTGTCGACCACATCGTAGCCGGGTTTAACGCGGGAGGCCGGCTTATCTATATTGGCGCGGGCACCAGTGGACGCCTGGGTGTATTAGATGCCGTTGAGTGCCCGCCTACTTTCGGGGTCGGACATGAACAGGTAATTGGCCTTATTGCCGGAGGCGAAAAAGCGATGTTTATCGCCCAAGAGGGAGCGGAAGATGATCCAAAGGCAGGTGTCGCGGATCTAGACGCCCAACACCTCAGTTCGAAAGATGTTGTCGTCGGTATTGCCGCCAGTGGCCGAACGCCGTATGTGGTTGGCGCGCTTGAATTTGCTAAGCAACAAGGTGCTGTCACCATCGCCTTATCATGTAACCCCAACGCCACGATCAATTCGCATGCTGATATCGCGATAACGCCCGAGGTCGGCCCAGAAGCACTCACCGGCTCAACCCGTATGAAGTCTGGCACCGCGCAAAAGTTAGTACTGAACCTATTAACCACTGCCGCCATGGTCAAAATCGGTAAGTGTTATCAAAACTTAATGGTCGATGTAAAAGCCACCAATCAAAAACTGGTGACACGCTCAACCCTGATCGTGATGGAAGCGACAGGTTGTGATGAAGCGACCGCGGTTCAGGCTCTGTCCCATGCCGACGGTGAGGTTAAGGTAGCCATTTTTATGGTGTTAACCGGGCAGGATCCGCATTTAGCAAGAAAGCATATTGAGCAAGCTAAAGGACATTTACGCGATGCACTCGCGATGACGCCACAACGCTGATCCTCATAATATCCGTCGCTCTTGCGAACGATAGCTCATACAAACGATAGTTCTTACAAACAATAGCGCTTACAAACGATAGCTCTTACAAACGATAGCTTTGCGAACGACAGCTCTTACGAACAACAGCGCTTGCAAATGACAGCGCTAGTAAACGACAGCCTCGCGAACGGTTTACACTTTTTGAGATCCACCTATCCAGATGAAGAGCGCCGATTTCGTTCGCGTATCACTGTACTCGGCTGCGCACTGTCCATACGTTCCACGTACGCTTGGTATTGGCTAAACGGTAAGGGGCGTGAATAGTAGTAGCCCTGCGAAACGTCCACACCATAACGCCGAAGCAAGCTCTCGGCCTCTTCACTCTCAACCCCTTCGGCAACCACCATCACCCCTAACGATCGCGCCATATCGGTGGTTGCACGAACAATACTTTGGTGGCGGCTACTTTTGGGAAGATCTCGCACAAAGCTGCGGTCAATCTTAAGCTCAGTAAAAGGCAATTGAGATAGAAAGTACAAAGACGAATACCCTGTCCCGTAATCATCGATAGAGACTTCAATACCGTTTGCCGATAGATCTGCAATCAACTGCTTGAGCCAATTGTAATCTTCCACCATGATCGATTCGGTCAGTTCGAGTGAAATTAAATTCGTGGGTATATGGTACTCTCGAGCCAGTTCAACCACACGATTGGCTAAATCAGGGATATAGATATCAGACGCACTAATGTTGACCGAAAGCCGACGACAGTGGCCACGGTTAATAAGCTGCGCTTGCTGCTGAAAAGCACGCTTAATCACCCAAAGGGTAAGACTATTAATAATCCCGACATCCTCGGCCATTCGTACAAACACCTCAGGCGATATCTGGCCATACTCTGGGTGCGTCCAACGTGCCAGCACCTCTGAGCCATGGATAGAGCCTGTGCGTAAATCAATTTGCGGTTGGTGATAGAGATCCAACCCATCATTCTCAATCGCATCTCTCAAATCCGTGACGAGCGAGACATGTAGCTGATGGTGTCGCTGCTCATGAGAATTAAAGTGCGCATAGCTGCCAACAAAAGGACGGTGCTGGTCAATGGCATTTAACGCTCGGCTAATAAGTAATCCTGGATGCTCACCATCGGTTGGATAGTGACAAACACCGATACGCACATTGACTTGCGTAACAAAGGATCCCACGCATAAATCACCATTTAAGCTATCAACTACAGCAGTTAGCACCTGGTCACACGTCTTGCGATCCACATCCTCAATTAAAAAAGCAAACACCCCTTCTTTTAGGCAGCCCAGGCGGTGGCTGGGCATATCACTGTCCGTTTTGATCGCTTGTACCGGCTGAACCGCTAAGGTGTCATTCATACGTGCAGCAATCGCATTGATATATTCATCGCGTGCACTTTCATCTAGGTAAGGCAATAAATTGTTATAGTTATCAATCGATAAACAGCACAAATTGAAATTGTTGTTGCGGCTAATGAGGTCGCTGATCACCATGTGCAATACGTTGTTATTAGGAAGACAACTCAAGGTATCATGAGTCAGCGCTCGCATTTCCTGCATCCTTTGAAAACGAAACCGCTCGGCAAGCGCCAGAGAAAATAGAATCATGGTTAGCGCAAGCGCTAGCATCAAGACATAACTTGACAACAGAGTGTAATCAATGTAACCCAGCATCAGTGCGTAGAATGTCAGTCCACCAGCCATTGCGGGTAGCCAACACAAAATAAATAGAAACAACCAGTATTTACTCGGCTGCCATTGCTGCCACAAGTAATAAATAATCACTCCGTAGACTGGGATTTGCGCAATGAGAACAAAAGAGGCAGACATATAAGCCGGCGTAATAAAGCTCAGTAATGCGAGACCGAGCAGCCCACCCGTCGTGATTAAAAATAGAGATCGCGCGTGTTGATGAATAGAACTACGCGTAAAATCTAAGAAAAAATAGGTAAACCATAACCCGACCGTTAATAAACAAACAGTGAGTGCCACCAAGTGATTACTGATAAATATCTGGACAAAATCAGGGACAAAGTAACGACTAAAGCCATGATTCACACTCACCACTAACGCACTCAACACAGTTGCAAACACATAAATTAAGTACACGCGCTGCCGACTGTATACATAGACACCGGCGCTATAGAGTGCCATCAGCATGGCAAAACTCATAAATCCGCCCCATACCAAATGTAGTGATTTGGCGAAATGGTCATAGCGCCCATGATCCATCACCCATAGTGGCATGGTTGCCATGTCTCGTGACGTTACTTTGATCAAAAGTTGATTAGCATGATCAGGGAGCAAGGTCACGGGCACTGAGGACGGCAAGGGCAAGCGGTTCAGTCTTTCTGGTGTGATATCGCCAGCTTTTACACGCGAGCGAATCTGTTCACCATCGAGGACGTGATAAGCGTCAAGATAATCAATTGAAGGGTTATCAGTGATCACATGTATCGGCCGCTCAGTGAGGCCCGTATAGTCAAAGCCGATTTTGACCCAGTACGTTTGGTAAGCTAATTTCCATGGAATGTGGGTTGGCTCTGATACCGACATGAAAGGGGCATGTGCCATCACATAATCTAGTGATAGCTCGTTCGTCTCGTCAACAAAGTAACTATAGTTTACGTCAAGAAGAGGCTGCTCTTCGGTCGTACCCTCACTGAGATCAGCAATCCACACCCCGAACGTACTCAAGGCGAGTAATGCGAGCAATGTCGCCCCCCAGATCAGGGGTTGTCGTGATTGTAGTGCGTGCATCAAGCCACACTCCCTTAGCCAAAGACAAGCTCGTCATCATGCTATTTTTCTACGTAGCCGCGAGTCTCTTCTACACAGCCGCTAGTAGTTTTGTTTGAACGAGCACTAATAAACTTAGATAGTAATGGCTACTTTTTCAAACAGAGCACACCACGCATTCTCGTTTGCTCGCGATTTCAACGATATTCTCGCCAATCGATAACCGAGCACCGTAACAGCTTATGAACATTGGTATCGCGACAGAACATTTGTTCGTTTTGTATAACAGGCGTATACTGGTAAGCATTGCATTCATCGTGCCTTTAAACGCAACCTAAGGTACCGTTCAGTCGCGAGACCATCGAGCATGAGCATATCAACGCCCCCTGATCACTATCACGAAGACACCGACTTATTAACTGAAATCGCCATTTTGTACTATCAACAAAGCGCGACTCAGGAAGAAATTGCTCGCAAATATAAAATCAGTCGCCCCAAAGTAAGCCGTCTTTTACGTAAAGCACGTGAAGAAGGTATTGTGGAAATCACGGTCAAATTCCATCCCGTACACAGTGCCCAGCTCGAACAGCGATTGATGGCCAGGTTTAACCTTAAACGCGCCTTAATTTCACTCGACCAACCGAGCGCCGAAGAACAACGTACACAAGTCGCGACCTTGGTATCCTCTTATCTTGACGGTAACCTTAACGATGGCATGGTGGTTGCGGTGGGCCAAGGTCAAAATGTCGCAGCGGTCGCCGATCACCCGGGGGTTGTCTCGCATCGTCAAGCCCGGTTTGTTTGCGCAATAGGCGGCACACACCGCAGCGGTGACGCGTTTAATGCCGATCATATCTGTCGACGATTAGCCAAAAAGTTTGGGGGGAGCAGTGAAACCCTATACGCCCCAGCGTATGTGGATAATGAGTCGATTCAACAGGTGTTCGTGTCCCATCCGAATATCAGTGAAACCTTGAACCAGGCCAGAAAAGCAGAGTTTGCACTGGTCGGCATTGGCGATATGGATGAGAATAGTCATATGGTCAAATTGGGTTGCTTTACCGCACGCGAGTTTGTTGAAGCACGGGTGAATCATGGTATTGTCGGAGACATCGGCGGTTTTGATTTCTTCCGACTTGACGGACAACCCACGGATAACCTGATGCGTGGTCGTGTGGTTGGACTGGCGATGCCAGATTTGGCACGTATTCCGAGTGTTATTGCCATGGCGAGCGAGAGCCGCAAAGCCTTATCGATACTCGGTGCGCTGAGAACGGGCGTTATCGATGTACTCGCGACCAGTGCAAGCTGCGCAATGGCTCTGCTGAATATGTCGGAGCCTGCACCTGATGAAAGCGTGTTCACATTTCAACAGGATGAGTAAATTCGTGACAAAAGAGTGAGACGTAACTCTCTTTATATCGCAATACAATTGACAAGTGGCGTAAAAAACTCAAAGATCGTCACATCATTTGCTCAGACGCGTTGCATCTGTTCATATTCAGATCAAGCGTTAGCACGTAACTCGGCGTCTGGGCCTACCACGTAAAGAAGGTGAGTGAAGATGAGCAACAAACTGGACCAACTCCGAGCCCTAACCACCGTTGTCGCAGACACAGGCGATATCGAAGCGCTTAAAAAGTACCAACCGCAAGACGCAACCACCAACCCTTCGCTGATCCTGAAAGCCGCGCAAATCAAAGAGTATGCGCCATTGATTGATGAAGCGATTGCGTATGCGAAATCACACAGCAGTGATGCCGACCAACAAATCGCCGATACCTGTGACCGCCTCGCAGTGAACATCGGTAAAGAAATTCTTAATGTCATTCCTGGTCGCATCTCCACAGAAGTCGATGCCCGTTTATCCTATGACACCGACGCAAGCGTTGCTAAAGCACGTAAGCTGATCAGCATGTACAACGAAGCGGGGATCAGCAACGATCGTATCCTGATCAAACTGGCTTCAACCTGGGAAGGCATTCGTGCCGCTGAAATCCTGGAAAAAGAAGGGATCAATTGTAACCTGACGCTATTATTCTCGTTCGCACAAGCACGTGCCTGCGCAGAAGCCGGCGCTTACCTGATTTCACCGTTTGTTGGCCGTATTATGGATTGGTACAAAGCCAAAGAAGGCCGTGATTTTGAGCCTGCAGAAGACCCAGGCGTGAAGTCCGTTACCACCATTTATAACTACTACAAAGCACACGGCTACGACACCGTTGTGATGGGCGCAAGCTTCCGCAATGCCGGTGAGATCCTAGAATTAGCCGGCTGTGACCGCCTCACGATCAGCCCACAATTGTTGCAAGAGCTAAGCGATGCTGAAGGCGATATTCCTGTGAAGCTAAAAGACACAGGCGCCACCGAGAAACGCCCAGCAGCAATGACCCATGCGGAATTCTTGTGGGAACACAACCAAGATCCGATGGCCATCGAAAAACTTGCTGAAGGCATCCGAAACTTCGCGGTCGATCAAGGTAAACTTGAAGACATGATTCGCGAACAACTGTGATCCAACCCAAAGCGTGATTTAACACAATAAAAGCGGTTTAGGCCGCTTTTATGATATCGTTTTCTCTTATTTCACCTGTTCAACCTGTAGGTAAACACATGGAACGCAAAATGTTAGCCAACGCCATCCGCGCCCTTGCGATGGACGGTGTTCAAAAAGCCAAATCTGGTCACCCAGGCGCCCCAATGGGCATGGCCGATATCGCCGAAGTATTGTGGCGTGACCACATGAATCATAACCCGCAAAACCCAGATTGGGCTAACCGTGATCGCTTTGTGCTCTCAAACGGCCACGGCTCAATGCTGATCTATTCATTGTTGCACCTGACTGGCTACGATCTTGCTATCGACGATCTGAAGCAATTCCGTCAATTGCACTCGAATACCCCAGGCCACCCTGAATATGGCTATGCACCGGGTATTGAAACCACCACTGGCCCACTCGGCCAAGGGATTACCAACGCCGTCGGTATGGCCGTTGCTGAAAAAGCACTGGCAGCACAATTTAACCGTGACGGTCACAACATCGTCGATCACCACACCTACGCATTCTTGGGTGATGGCTGCTTGATGGAAGGCATCTCTCACGAATCGTGCTCACTGGCGGGCACGCTAGGTCTCGGTAAATTGATCGCATTCTGGGATGACAACGGCATCTCAATCGACGGTCACGTTGAGGGTTGGTTCTCTGACGACACCGCTAAGCGTTTTGAATCTTACGGTTGGCATGTGATCCCCGCTGTCGATGGCCACGATGCGGATGCGATTCAAGCTGCATTGAGCGCTGCGAAAGCCGAAACCGGCAAACCGACGCTGATCTGCACCAAAACCACCATCGGTTATGGCTCGCCAAATAAATCAGGCAGCCACGATTGTCACGGCGCGCCGCTGGGTGATGACGAAGTACAAGCCGCACGTGAATTCCTAGGTTGGGAACACGCGCCTTTCGAGATCCCACAAGACATCTATGCACAGTGGGACGCCAAAGAAGCCGGCGCAGCTAAAGAAGCCGCTTGGAACGAGCAGTTTGCCGCATATCAAGCACAATACCCTGAGCTTGCCGCCGAGTTTACCCGTCGTATGAACGGTGAACTGCCAAGCAACTGGGACAGCGAAACTCAAAAACTGATTGCGGATCTGCAAGCCAATCCAGCTAAGATCGCATCACGTAAAGCGTCGCAAAACGTCTTAGAAGCGTTCGGCAAACTGCTACCAGAACTGCTCGGTGGCTCAGCCGACTTGGCACCGTCTAACTTGACCATGTGGTCAGGCTCGAAAGCGATCACCGCAGACGACGCGAGCGGCAACTACCTGCACTATGGTGTGCGCGAGTTCGGGATGACCGCCATCATCAACGGTATTGCCCTGCACGGCGGGTTTGTTCCTTACGGGGCGACCTTCCTGATTTTCATGGAGTATGCACGTAATGCCATGCGCATGGCGGCACTGATGAAAACGCAGAACATTCAGGTTTACACCCACGACTCAATTGGCTTGGGTGAAGATGGCCCAACTCACCAGCCGGTCGAGCAAATGGCTAACCTGCGCCAAACGCCGAACATGAGCACCTGGCGCCCTTGTGACCAAGTCGAATCGGCAGTAGCGTGGAAAGCCGCGGTAGAGCGTAAAGACGGCCCAAGTGCGCTGATCTTCTCGCGTCAAGGCCTGGCTCAGCAAGAGCGCGACGAGACCCAACTGGCGAACGTTGCCAAAGGCGGTTATATCCTCAAAGACTGTGCAGGCAAACCTGACCTGATCTTTATTGCGACTGGCTCTGAAGTAGAGCTGGCTGTTGAATCAGCTGCTCAGCTAAGCGAAGCAGGCAAACAAGTCCGTGTGGTCTCTATGCCAAGCACTGACTTGTTTGATAAGCAAGACGCCGCTTATCGCGAGTCGGTATTGCCATCAGACGTCACCGCTCGTATTGCCATTGAAGCGGGTATTGCTGACTACTGGTACAAGTACGTTGGCCTAGACGGTCGCGTCGTCGGGATGACCACCTTCGGTGAATCCGCGCCCGCTGACGAGCTGTTCAAAATGTTCGGCTTCACGGTTGAAAACGTGGTTAACACTGCAGAAGAGCTGCTGTCTTAACAGCACACTGATTGCACGTTAACCCTGCTAAGGCCAGTCAACGATGACTGGCCTTTTTTTGTCCAAATGAACATCATCGCTTTACATGTGAACAGATTGCTGTACGGTGGTCACAGCTCTGGAACACGGAGCGTCAATGATTCATCAAGTAAAAGGCAACATAAGCTGCACTATTATCTGTATTATAGAGTTTCTAACGTTACCCGCTTTCGCTTCTAGACATGTCATCGACTCCGTTCAAAGCTATCCTAATTTTTGTAATTTAAGAGAGAATGATTATGTCTAATCAAGCAACTGGTATCGTCAAATGGTTTAACGAAGAAAAAGGCTTTGGCTTTATTACCCGCGAAAATGGCGAAAAGGACGTGTTTGTTCACTTCCGCGCTATCGTTGGTGAAGGCTTTAAGACCCTGACTGAAGGTCAACAGGTTAACTTTACCGTTGAACAAGGCCAAAAAGGCCCACAGGCTTCTGAAGTTTCTGTCGCATAAGAAATCAGACCTGATTGATAAGGGGCGCTTAGGCGTCCTTTTTTTTCATCTCAATTTGGCTATCCTACCGAATCACAAGCAAAAATCGCTTTGTTTTCCCCGCAAACATAGAGCACCTGAAAATTAAATATCATAAAGGCTTTACATGTGGGTGGATTGCTGTATTGTGGTGTCAGCTCTGGAACACGGAGCGTCAATGATTCATCAAGTAAAAGTCAACATAAGCTGCGCTATTATCAATATTATAGAGTTTCTAACGTTACCTACTTTCGCTTCTAGACATGTCATCGACTCCGTTCAAAGCTATCCTATTTTTAGTAATTTAAGAGAGAATGATTATGTCTAATCAAGCAACTGGTATCGTAAAGTGGTTTAACGAAGAGAAAGGTTTCGGTTTCATTACTCGTGACAACGGTGAAAAGGACGTGTTTGTACACTTCCGTGCTATCGTTGGTGACGGTTTCAAAACCCTAACTGAAGGCCAACGTGTGAACTTCACCGTTGAGCAAGGCCAAAAAGGCCCACAGGCGTCTGACGTTTCTGTAGCATAAGAAACCGAGTCTGATTGATAAAGGGCGCCTAGGCGTCCTTTTTTTGTGTCTATGATTCGGGAATAGCCCGTATATCGACACAAAACCAAAAAGCCCCAGCCAGGCAGTATGCCAAATGGCTGGGGCTTTTTGTTAGTTAGTTTTTGTTAGCTCTTCTGCATTTGTTGACGCTTTTTCAAAAAGGTCAGCCAGCTTTCTACTGCATCATCCGGCGCAATCTGTTTGGCAAGACGCGCTTGTTTCAGTGCCTGCTCATACTGCTTCAGTTTGTAGTGAGCTTGGACTTTAGCCAACGCAATATCTTTGTCCGAGGCCCCTTTATCAGCATGCTCAAGCGAAGTAAGCGCTTGCTGATACTCACCTTGCTGGATCTGCATTAACGCGAGTTGCCAGTGGTATTGGCTGTCTTTTTTCACCGCCTGTTTCCATGCCCCGATCGCTTGTGGCCATTCCCGAGCCTGCTGCCAAAGGCTTGCCTGTTGCGCCAGCGTTTGCGCATCTTGCTCTGAGGCGGGTAAACGTTTTAGCCATTGCGCCGCACGCTCTGGCACGCCCTCATTGGCATAGAGCTGAGCAACCGTACGCTGTTCGCTTGGCTCAAGGGTAATGCCTTGGCGCTGCGCCAGTAAGTAAGTGCTAATTGCCTCTTTTGGCTGTTGCAATCGCACATAGTTTCCGGCCAGTTGCCGCCACCACTGCTTATTGTCAGGCTCGCGCTTAATCAACGCTTTCAGCGTCGGTGTGGCACCACGCCATTGCTCAAGCTGAAGCTGAGCCCCTAATTTAAGTGATAAGGCCGATACACTGGCAGTGCTTGTGACCACACCTTGATAATCGGGATACGCCTTTAATACCTGGCCCCACTGTTCGCGCTGATAATGTGCCTGCATAATGCGCAGCCACACATCTTCACTTTGATCCGCCTTTTCTTTGGGGATCGCGCGAGCCAACGGATAGTAATATTGCAGCGCCGACGCATACTGGCCATCGATCAGCAATAAATCGGCTAACATGCGCTTGGTTTGCCACGCTTGTGCATCTTGCAGCTGCTCACTGTCCACCGCACGCTGAATATGCACAATGGCTTGGTCATTATTGCCATATTGCCAATAAAACACCCCTAATGAGCGATCCACAAACGCTTTGTCATACGCCCGACTGACACTCAAATTATCGAGCAGCGCAATGGCTTCACCCAGTTTTGCATCTTGCTCAAGGGTTTGTGCTTTTTCAATCGCGCGTGCCACCGATGGCGAAAGCTGCGCGGCAGCAGGCACCGACATCAATAGCAACGCGCCAATAAATAGTCTTTTCCACATCAGCGTAAATTAAACTCCAATTTGACCTGTTGCCCGGGTTGCGCCACCGCATTACCGTCGACCACTTTCGGCTCGTATTTCCACTTCCGTAGGGCACGTAATGCCTCACGTTCAAACACACGCGGTGGATTGGCATCAACCACTGTTAAATCTTGCGGGCGACCCGATGGAGCAATGGTAAAACGCACCACCACATAGCCTTCTAAGTTTCGGCGCATCGCACGCGGCGGGTAATTGGGCTCCACCCGGAACAATGGCATCGCTTGTTGGTTATTGGGGCCGGTATTCAGATTTAGCTCACCCAATGAAGGCGCTTGTACCATCACCCCTTGGATCCCACTTTGCAGATCCAAATTAGGCATATCAGGCTGTGGTGATGAGGTAGACTGCGATTGCGTCTGCGTCACCGGCGTGGGTGTGTCAGGCACTTCGGGCGGTTTAGGCCGCTCTGGCACAGTCCGCTGGCGACGCTGCACCTTGGTATCCGGCTCTTGCATAAAAATATCGATGCGCGTTGACGACGATGTTTCCTTCGGACGTTGACTGCTATGACCTACCATCAATGCCATCAACATAAAAAGCCCTAAAGTAAACACCAACGCCACCGGCATTGAAATCAACCATCGCTTCATTGCGGTGACTCCGTTGCCAACGCAATACTGCCAATACCCGCCCCTTTTGCCGCATCCATCACCTTGACGACCGTGCCATTATACGCCAGTTCATCAGCCTGAATCACCAAAGACGCATCCGGTTTATCCAGCAATAAGTGCTCTAGCGTGGCTTCAACACGCTCAACATCCACGAGACGTTTATCGATATAGATCTCGTTAGAGGCCGTCACCGCAATAAATATACCGGCCTCTTTCTGGCTGGTGGCGTGACTCGCTTCTGGACGGTTCACTTCAACGCCTGACTCGCGCACAAATGAGCTGGTGACAATAAAAAAGATCAACATGATGAACACAATGTCCAACATGGAGGTTAAATCCACTTGCGCTTCTTCGCGCTGTTTTTGGGCTCGAATCAATCGCATTACTGACTCCGAAGCGCCTGCTCGAGCGCAATTTCGCGGCGCTGACAGGCTTTAACTAAACGAGCATGGGCAAACATCCCAGCTAAGGCCGCAACCATTCCCGCCATGGTGGGTAAGGTTGCCATGGAGATCCCTGATGCCATCAAACGTGGGTCGCTAGTGCCTTGACTTGCCATCACATCAAACACAGAGATCATACCGGTCACCGTGCCAAGCAATCCGAGCATCGGGCAAATCGCCACCAAGGCTTTAATAAATCCTAAATAGCGCCCCAACTCATGCTGGGCTTGAAACAAGACCCCTTGACGAATGGCTCGGGCATACCAAGAGCGCTGATCGGCGCGCGCCTGCCAAGCACGCACCCATGCATCACGTTGTGCGGGAAAGCGAGAGAACAAATACAACAGCCGTTCAATCACCAGCAACCAACACACAAACACGACCGCCCCGAGCCACCACAACACCGGGCCACCTTCCGCCATAAAGTGGCGCAAGGTGCTCCCCAAGTCTTGCTGATTCAGCTGTGAGAATAACTCGACGTCTATCATGCCGTTGGTCCGATTGCCGCCTGATTGTCTGTGGTTTCCGCTTGCTCGGCGACTAAACTAATGCTTTGTTTTTCGAGCATGCCGCGAATATGGTCCGCCTGCCCGCTGAGAATATTATGCGCCAACAGCAAGGGAATCGCCGCAATCAGACCCAATACCGTGGTCACCAGGGCCATTGAGATCCCATCGGCCATGACTTTCGGATCACCATTACCAAACTGGGTGATCACCTGGAAGGTTTCAATCATCCCTGTCACCGTCCCCAACAGGCCTAGCATAGGGGCAAGCGCCGCCAAGAGTTTGAGCATCGACAGGCCTTTTTCACAGCCGTGCTGCTCATCGACCACCGCTTCAAGTAAGCGTAACTCGAGCGATTCGACATCACGCTGGGGCGCATCGTGATAGACCTTAAGCACACGGCCAAGCGGGTTATCTTCGGGGGTGTCTGGGTGCTTCAATTGGCGATGCATTTTGGCATGAATCGACAGCAACACTGCCCCGCGGTATAGCGCAATGAGCAAGCCGACGGCCAACAAGGTGGCAATCACTTTGGCAACAAAGCCGCCTTGTGCGAAGCGATCGCCCAGGCTCGGCGCGTTTTCTAGCTGGCCGAGCAACGTGCCACGGGCCGGATCAATCAGTACCGTCTCACCCACTGAAGACACCGCTTGCTCAAGGGTTGACGTGGTTAACGTATTGTCCGGTTGGGCACGATACGGCACGGCGACTTGGCGATCGGTTTGCCAATTTAGGTAACCTTGATCATTCACTAAGCCGACGTTGCCCACACGCACCACCGCTTGCTCCGATGCCACACCTTGCGCATTTACCACCGGTAACGACACGGTTTGCAGCTCACCGCTGGTTTGCATTTGGGTCAGCATCCCTTGCCATAGGGCATTGAGCTGCTTGAGTGATGGCAATGTATCGGCCGCGACAATATCCGAGACAGTTTGATTAAATGCCGGCTGAGTGATCGCCACATAGCTAGAAACGCCATCGGTTTGAATAGTTTTACTCGCTTGGCGCACCACGCCAAATAGCTCACCTAAACTGCCCGACTCTAAGCGAAGTTTGTCTTCCAACGACGCCAATTGCTGCTCGTTGTCACTAAAAGTATCACTGAGTTTTTCGGTTTCCGTCTCCAGCGCATTCCGAGTTGCCTTGAGCTGATCACGCTTTTGGCGCAGCTCACGTTCCGTCATCGCAAATTGTGCTTCACGCGCTTGGTTGTGCTCACGTGCCTGCTGCTGAGCTTGCTCGGTTTGTCCGACCAAATCATCGGCGTGAGTCAAAGGGGCAACCGCGATCAAACAGGCGGCGGCAATCAGGGTTTTCCAGCTCATGATTTCACCCCTTGGTTGGCACTTAATGGCAAAGATAACAACGACGGGGCCACTTGTTTTTGTGCCACCGCAAAGGCCTTATCCACCGCTTCACCGGCGCTAGCATCTAGCTCGACCCAGGTTTCATCACGGGTGCTCCACACCCAATGCTGCTGACCATCGAGGCGACGCGCCACCAGCGACACACGGCCCAGATGCAAGACATCCACTTGATGCTCGCGACCGTTAAGCACAATGGTATCTTGGTAGGCATCGAGTTTGCTGCCGTAATCACGCTCTATCTGATATGCCTCAAGAATACGACGGAATTTTTCTGAGTCCGCCACATCGGCGCGGCCCATCATCGCCTTCAGTTTTTCAACACGTGCTTGGCGTTGATCGGCTTTGAGCGGAATGTCGTTAGCAAGCCACTGCTCAAGCCCGCCGAGCATGCGATACATCAACGGCACAATGCCTTGACGCGTCTCTTTGATCTCGGTGATTTGATCGCGCAGGCTTTGTGCTTCTGCCTGTTGGTTGCTGACTAAGTTTTGTAAGTGATCGCGGTAGATTTCGAGGTTACTGATTTGCGCCTGGATTTGTTCAATTTCTTGGCGCATGGCTAAACTGCTGTCCGCGCGGCGGTTAATACGAGATTGCGACTGAGCCGCTTCTTGGGTGGTGTTACCCTCGATGGCTTGCGCCTGTTCGAGCTGATCCGCACTGGCAACGGGCGTCAGGGCCAAACAAGCGGCCACTCCCCAAGCAAGGCGAAAAGAAGACGATTTTATCATGGTGATATCTGCAAACATGCTTAATGACAGGGCTTTCGCCCCAAACAAAAGTGAGAATAGTTTCTATTTGCGTGTAATGTACCGAGTTTGGCGGAAAAGATCTAGCCTAGCAGTAAAGGAGCTCGGAGAATATTGCGGCTTATCCGTAAATGACAACGTATATCTATTGACTATATACAAAAACCATTTAGAGTGTATATTAAATAGATACACAGGATGGTGTTATGGCTACAAAAACAGCGCCAATCAACATGCGGGTACAGCCATCGGTAAGAGACATTATCGATGCTGCGGCAAGTTTGAAAAAAGTCGATAGAACCGTATTCATTCAGCAAGCAGCGCTTAATGAAGCGCATAGCATACTGGCCGAACAACGGGATTTTGTCCTTGAAGCAAAGGCGTTTGAAGCTTTCGACAACGAACTTCGTGCAGAGCCGCGAGCGCTTGAAGGCGTGAAGGATCTGTTCAATAGGAAAGCGCCTTGGGAATAAGTGCCCCCACACTACTGACTGATGAGCACCAGATTAATGCCTTTCAATGTGGTATTGAAGCACTCGATACATGGTTAAGAAAACAGGCGTTAAAGAGCCAAAAGCGCGGAACCGCGAGAGTGTATGTTGCCAATGACACAGCAGCCCACCAAGTGATTGGGTACTATGCCATTGCCATGGGTTCAGTATCGAGAGAGCACGCATTTAGCTCACTACGGAGAAATAGCCCTGACCCGATTCCTATGGTGATTTTAGCAAGGCTTGGGGTGGATAACGCCTATCAAGGTCAAGGCATTGCAGCCGGTCTTTTAAAAGATTGTATCATTCGCTCAATACAAGCAATGCACGCTGTTGGTGGCGCGGGCATTTTAGTTCATGCCATTGATACCAGTGCGCAAACGTTCTACAAAAAATTTGGCTTCAAAGAGTCAACGTTTGACCCTTTAGTACTCATGGCACGCATCTGTGATATCGAAAAATCATTGTCCATAGACTGAGGTGATGACTCGCTGCCATGATTCAAACTCCTTATGCATTGTCACGCCAGAGAGTAGGAACGAGTGATCAATACGCTGTTTTTTCCGAGGTGTTTTCTCTCGTTCCCACGCTCCTGCCAAAACTGATAAGCGCGGTCACCTTTTTGGGCTTTTTTATAAAACGCCAATTGATCCAAAATTTGCTTAACGTTGCGCTCAGCAAGGTATTGAATCAGATTTCTCGCCGTCCATGATTTAAGTCGAGCAAGATATTGACAGTGACCGGGCGCGTGAATACCGGGATCCAGTGCAGCACAGTCAAGGTGACGAAGTGCGGTAAGTGAGGCTCGGTGATTTTGTAGCGGCTTCTCCCCATGATTCACACTCCATATGCATTACCACGCCGGAGCGTGGGAACGAGGTATCCTTTAGTTTGTTATCTAACACCTGCCAATACCCCCCTTCTTGGGGCCATGGAAAGCGAGTCTCTTTTGTTGTTTCAACTTAGCCACGGCGCGTTCAATGGTACTTGGCGATTTGCCTAAGTAAGCAGCAATCTCGGCTAAGGTTAAGGTTGGCTGATTGGCTAACAAGCTCATAACTTGATCTGGAGTTTTTACCCGCGTTTCTACCTGCTTTTCTACCCGCACTTTTAACTCGTTCCCACGCTCCTGCGTGGGAATGCATATCAAAGTTATCTCCTAGCTATCATACTTTTCCCCCAACGCCTTTAAATTTATCGACAAACGCAGCAATTGTGTCACGATTGAACCTCCCAATGGCCGGCTTTATCAGAGCCGACCCGTTTAATCCTTTGCGCTTGCTGTAACTTGGCCAAGGTGCGACCAATGGTGCGAATGTCTTTGCCGATCCGCTCGGCCAGCTGCGGCCGCGTGAGCGTTTTATCGGCCGCTAGCAGGGCGATGATAGCCTCCGGCGCCTTCAATCCTTTAATATCCACCGCATTAATATCATTTACAGGGGCGTTTACAGAGGCATTTACAGGGGCGTTTTGTGTTCTCGTTCCCACGCTCCCGCGTGGGAATGCATAACAGCCATTTACTTTTATCCTTCAGTATTATTAATTTTCTGCGGGCGAATCTGCGTCTCAAATTCATCCATCAAAATAATTTTCTCTATTAGCTTTTCTTTGATAAACGGGTAATCATATTCGCCGATACGAACCTGGTAGCAACGATAAGTGTTTTTTATTTCATTCCACGGTTGCTCGGTGTCTTCTTTGCAAAAATGCGCATCTGCAATGCTACGTCGCTCGTTATTTGTGATCTGTGCGGAGTAGAAATTGATCACAATTTGCTTTTCGTCACGCCCATCAAGATAAAGCACGATATCCGATTGAACCACCCAATTAACACCGGCGAAACGAATAGCCGGATACCCATGCCAGTTATCAAGGGTGGGTTTCAGCTCTGGTTTTACCGCGTTTTGCAGATCGTGCAGTAAAGCACTCTGCAGCGACTTAATTGCTTTTTCTTGCAACGTTTCTGCCGCTTTAAAGTCAGCTAGGTGATTCACTACAAAGCTGACACTTTCGTGATCAAGAGTGGGTTGTTCCATCACGTTCTCCAAATGTAAAACGAATTCTCGCAGAAAAATCGACCATTTATTCAATGGATGTTGCAGGAAGTGATCAGCAAGTTTTGCTTTAATAGCTGAAGTGAAGGTGCGGTAGCTAATACCAATCCAGTTCGGTCTTGCCACTTCACCGGTTGGCGATAGAACAATATACAGCGGCTTTTTGTCTCCGATGCGGGGGTCGTTTTTGTTGTCCTTGACGAACCGTTCATAATCATCAAACGGATTATTCTGCTGGTGAAAAATCTTGTTTTCTATGACCATTACCCAGTTTTGGCTCTCCAGCACTAAGTCAATGCGCTTTCCGGAGGCTGTCACCACTTCCCGTTTCGGGTTCCCAACCAGTGTCGTATCTAGCCCACTGCATGTTTCCGTACAGCTAAACAATGCTTTTAAGACCAACGATCCGAAGCCATGCACTTCGTCCGTATTTAAGAAAAAAGCGAGTAGATCTGTTGTGGGGTTCTCGTAATATCCTCGACTGCCAACATCAAAGATTGTTTTCTCGCTCTCATAGAGAGCAGGCAGCGCTTTTATCGCTTTCAATAAAGCTTTAACGCGATCATAAGGGTCTGTTTCCATACTCAACCTATGCTGGTTCCCGTTCAGTATTCACCCGAAGGCTCAATTACCTCTTTGCACTTCATCGTCTAAACGCCTTGAGAATGCCGTCAGCTCGGCGTGTAGATCACTACTTAAACATTGGTGATCAACGTATTTAGGAAAGATCATATCGAGTTTCAGTTTTTTAAACTCGGGATGTTCGAACAGTATTTCTATATACCGGTCCAACCGATTTTCTGACGTTGATTCACGCTGCAACTGCTTTTTGAGTAGCTGACGAAACTTATCAACAGCGTCAGGAGAGTCACAAATATCCTCATGTTCATCAACGTAAAGCTCCTCGAACAACACATCTGCAAGCTGTTTCTGGCTCCAACCTAACGCTTCCAGAATATACCGTATTTGTTTTTGCTTTTGGATTGTCCCCATTTGTCCCTACCCAGTGCGTTATTGTTCTCGTGTCTCAGCGGAGACCCTACAGTTCATAAACGAAAAGGAAAACATTATGTCCAAACATAACGTACCAATGACCCCCGAAGCTGCTGCTCGCGTGCAAGCAGCGCAAGCCAAACAAAATGGTGGCCAGGTTGCCAAAGGTTCATTCGCCGCTCGCGCACAACGCGCAGCCGCTCATCATCAGAAACCAAATAAGTAAGGGATAAGTGATGAACAAACCAAATTCAGCTCCCAAATCCCCTGCGAAGGGCAACCCTAATTACCCTAGCACGACTGGCAAACCATCGGGTAAAGGCCGCGGTAATACACCGAAGCGTTAAAACGAATGAGGCAGCTAACGCTGCCTTTTTATCTCTATGAACAATTTCTGGCGTTTGACTTAAAGTGACTCAAAAAAAGGGCTTGATCTGATTTGTAATCAGAATAAGAGACAGACTGTTCAGTTTTTTCAAGCGCGCAGAGACAGACTTGTCGCTTGCTATCGTACCAATCTACCGAGATCATATTCTTTGACGAGTTGGTACACGTATCGACAATCGCATACTCAACAGCTAACGGATACCGATCCTCATCAAAAGCGGCATCAGCCTTATATCCACCAAAGGCACCAAGAAGTAATGCAGTGCCAGCAGACATAAGTTGGCGCTTGCTCAGTTTGAGATCGGTAAAACTCTTCTCACATTTATTGCATTGAATGTTTTCAGTAAGCTCGATCTCATTGTCGGTGTTGCAATGAGGGCATTCAATATTCATGAAAGCTAGTTCACCTCATGTTGTTTTGTGATTGATAACCGCCGGAGTCTAACAGCGTATAAATTTAAGCCAAGATCCGGGTTATGTTTATGCGACTCTTTTCTCGCGCCCTCACAACAGTGCGCTGAACTGCTGCTTAAAATAGCATCGTTAACTTACTCCAAGAGCCTTAAACACCGCATCGACCGGATCTGCATAGAAGCTAATCTGGAATTTTGAGAACAATTCAGCAGGAACAGCCGGGATATCAGAAGCGGAAGCCATAGGCAACAAAATACGCTTTGCCCCACTATCCATAGCCAATTGGAGACTACCCGGAAGATCCTGTACAGGATTGACGACACCACCCAGTGTCATCTCACCTAAAACTATCATTTGCTCTTGAATCGGTCGATTCATCAGTATTGAACAGAAAGCAATCAATACAGCAAGCGATGATTTCGTGCTAGGCCCTGTATTATGCAGCTCAACAACATGTAGATGATATTCATGTCCTGAGAACTTTGCCGACGCACTGATGCGACTAAGGTTCCCTTTAAAATAATCAAAGCCGACACGCACAGCTTCTTTTGCTGCGGTATTCGAACCAAGCCCCGAGACCGAGTGCTTACCAGAGCCTGCCATCATCTGAGTTTCGTAACGATATAAGCCGAGTTGTCCTGAACTTCCTTGGGCAACCAAATGCACAACTCCGGCGCGAGGTAAACCTTCGGGAATCAGCTTGCTGCCACCTTGTTCCGGCACATTGACAAAGAACTCTTCTAACGACTCATTATCAATGTAGCTAAAATGCACATCAAAAAACTCCATACCTCCAAGCTTTTTCAATTGCTCTTTGACTCTACGTCTGGTTTCCAGCGCATAGGTCAGGCAGGCTCTTACATCATCTTTTGTGTACCGTGCGTCGGGGTGCAGTAGCTTTAGCAAGCCTGAAACGGTTCTTCGCACAGCTATCACATCACGTTGATTAAGGTTATTACCGAGTTTGAAGAATCTATCGATAGCGTCTGCGAAGCTGTGTTTACGCATTTCACGCATGTATTCCGCAAGATAGTCGGTGATTAACCCGTAGCTGTTAGTGAAAAATTCAGGCCGCATTTTTGGTATTTCCCATCCAGGGATATAAGAATGGAAACGGTCAAAAAATGCCGTATCAATCATATCATCAGGAAAGGGTGCCAACAGGTGACTAGTCTTGACTAGCGTTTCAACACTTTGATTGATATTACCAACAAATACCATGGAAGCTTTCGCTTCAATAGAATCACGACCACGAGAGAAAGACCCTGACGCCATATAGTCCTTCATTATCTGAACGCCATCTTTATCTTTAAAGTTGATACCAGCGACTTCATCAAATGTGACAACATCCCACATACCAACTAGGCCGACCTGGCGCGAACTCATGTTATAGAACAAGTTAGCTACAGTTGTCTGTCCGCCCGAGACGAGCAAAGAGTTAGGTGAACACTCTTTGTATACATGACTTTTACCTGTCCCTCTTGGTCCAAGCTCACAAACGTTATAGTTATTTTCAACGAATGGGATCATTCGAGTGATGAGGTGCCATTTTACTCGAGTCTCCAAGTTAGTTGGCTCCATACCCACAGAACGAAGTAGCACATCCATCCACTGTTCAGTATTAAAATGCGCTCTGGTTGAAAATATCTCATCCATGTTCATGGATGGCATTTGGATTGGTTTTAAACTCATAATAGAGAAAGGTGATGTCTTCTGGCCTTCCTCAAAAAAATACTGCACGGTAATAATGCACCAGATACCGCCAGTTAATAGCTTTTCGTTGTCTTGTACAATTTTGGTCGGTACAAGGGCATCCTTGATCCCTAAGTTCGACAAAGCAGCTTCATAAACATCTTTTTTCTGATTAAGCTTAACGGTGACTTTATCGATGATTTTAAACGTACCGCGTTCGCGGATCAGTGACTTCACTTTCTCCGCTTCATCAGGCCGTACATAGTTCTCAGCCAAGATTTTTTTTACATTTTCTTGGCCTTGCATAACCACTTCGTCATCGTCAGACGCGCAATACATACCAAGCAAATACTCAAGCACGTAGACAGGGACATTTGCTCCCTCTTTTAGTTGCTTGGTCAAGTCTTTGCGAACAACTCGGCCTTTGAAGTGCTGATTGAGCAATGCGTCTAAGTCAGCCCCTGTTGTTTGGGATGCTGGCATCTGATCCTTTTCGCTGTTGTGATTTTGTGAAAAATCAGCTGTCATATTTCACCCCTGCGCCTTAGAAAAAGTCATCTTGGAATGCCAAATCAATGGTTACTGCGTATTGACTGTAACGCGTTCTCGTTTCCGCATTCTCAAGCACTAATGTGTATTGAGCGTTCCTGTCGAACTGAGCGCCGATAAGCTTTAGCCTAGCTTCGCGAGTACGCTCATCCATTACTTTACTCGCGCTATCAAAGTTGATCGTTTCACGGCTAGATACTCCATTACCTTGCGCATCGACAATATAAACATCCAGTAACCGTGGGATAAAACGCTCGCCTATTGGGTCTGTCTGAATAAACCTGACTTTATCGATATTGTTGACCAACTTAATTGGTTGTGTCGCTGCAACCACACCAACCGGTTGTTTCTCGTGTTTTGCCGCTTGCGCTTTTTGCAATTCGCGAACATGGAGAACTGGAACACAGACTTCCTGTAGCATGGCTCCACCATGTACGAACCTAGCACCACCAACAAAATGAAACCGCTGATTGCCTTTGGGAATCATGAAATTATAATCGCCATCAGGCTCTTTCGTTCCATTAGCTGTGTTTGAAATGGAACCTTTCCAATAATTTTCATCGTTAGGCAATCCTTGGCCCACGATATACCTTTTCTTTGCTTCCAACACACCAGTAGGCTTACTTGTCAGTTGAGTCTTTTCTGCGGCTAAGAGCGCTTTTTGTTGGAATAGGAAACCATGATCAGCGGTGATCACAACACGACTTCCATTAAGTCTATTGATTACTCTGCCTGCAAGATCTTTGAGCTCTTTAATCGCATTACGACATGCTTCAAAGGTTTTTTCTTCAGTCGCTGCCTTATCACCAATCGCGTCAATCGTGTCATGGTAAATATAAACCACTTCTGCATCTCGAACCTTGTCACGACCTTCCTGATTGCTCCAGCTCATTAGCTCCTTAGAGCTCACCGCCATACCACCCACTTTTTGTAAGATAGCGTTGCGATTGTCTAACCCTTGTGACGAGATACCATCGACATAAACAGCCGTTCCTCCACTCACGCCAGTAGTAGAGAGCGACTGATAACTGAGAGCCTGGTGAGGCAGTAAAGCCGCCATGCCCAATTGGGTATAACTCGGTAAAACACCCAACTGCGTCGATACCTCAGCTTTAAATCGCTTCTCGTTGTTAATGATAGCGCCAAGCTCATTCGCAATTTCAAAACGCAGCGCATCAGAGATAATGATAAATACTCGTTTTGTCTGTTTCAGACTCAATCGAGACGCTACTTCATTTTTATAAAAATCAAACTGATTCGGGACGTCAGGTAGTTGCCATTCTTCAAGTAATTTCTCATTGGCCAAGTGACGATCCCAGGCAAGACCAAGCTCATACAAGTACCAATTGGTGTAAATGCTTTCGACCTCGTCATCGAGCTGACGCAGTATGTCTGCGCCTTTACTCAATACAGAGTGCACATGCTCATTGAATAAACGATAAGCCTGATCAAAACGATAAATGTCCGTGGTATAGGCGTCATACATTGCCTTCGCGTTATCAAAATGAAACCCGTCTACATAGCGATTTCGCAAGTGCATTAACGCTTCTGCGTTGCGGATAGCTTCGTAGATTGCGAAGTATTCTTTACCGTTGTTTGAACTAGGATGTGTCCAGTGGCTAGCAAGACGTCGTGATACGATCGTCTCAAACTCGACTCGGTCTAGCGCTTTACTGTTATCAAGCAAATCACGAACTAAACCACGGATTATGGCCTGTTCCACCGCTTCGAACGTTTCGCATTCGATAAGCTCAACCGGATGGTACAGACCAGCACGAGTCGAAATTTCCAACTGTTGGCTAAGCACCTTAGAGATGCTTTCGTAGTAAGCGGCGAAAGAGCGGCTGTCGCGCCAGCTCACCATAAACGCCAAGGCTGTCGCCCGGCCTGATGCGCTTTTTAGAACATTGTTAAGCAACCAATCGCGTTCAACACCTTCAATTTGGCTCCAGAATTCAGTACAGAACAATTTCAACACGAAGTCTGAGAAGGTTGGCTCTTCGACTGTATAGCCAAAACCCTCACTCAGATATGCCCAGAGTGAGGTCTCAAGATCAAACTTTCCTAGCTGGCTCCACACTTGTTTAAAGGCATCGGGCTGGCCAAGGCTTTCATCTTCATATGAGCCGTCAGCGCCTGCGGCGGGCGCGTCTAGCGCTGTAGAATAAGCGCGTAGTAACCCAAGCAGAATGTCCGACAAAGACGCAGAATCAGCTTTTACAACCACTGCCATCATCTTCCTGTCTAACGACAGTTCGTCTTCGTTCTCAGTCACCCACTTTTTTAAACCGGCTATGCGCTGTTTATTGGCAAAAAAGCTCTGGCGCTTACGAATGTGTGTGCGCAGCGCCATTTTCGGGATACCCAGCTCATTAAGCAGCATGGAGCTATGATCAGCAAAAAACTGCTCGCTATACAAACGCACATCTAGCAACCAATCGCGGTCAGGCTCTGGCTCAGCGCTTGGAAAATAGATAAGGAATTTAGCTTCACGCTCATCTACTTCAATGCGTTTTTTCACTGCCAATACAGACTCATTGCCCATATTGAGGATGGTCAAATCATTTGGCAGTACCCTAGCAGTTATATCTGCCGCTTTATCACCTGATTCTTTTGCAAGCGATAAAGAATTAGCTAAATGCTCAAGCTCTTCAGTAAAGCTTTGCTCTGGGTCGTACCAAAACACAATACGGCTTTGTTCGAATTTGGCAGAGAGACCTTGCGCCAGTTCACTCATCTGCATTAGTTCACCTCCGGCTTCTTACCGGTAATGGCCTTAACATCAGCCAACAGATCACCAAACTTGCCGTAATTCACTTTCACACCATCATCAAGATCCAGTGAAATACGCATATCGGCGTAGTGTTTTAGCTTGTCATCAAACTCTCGTAGCTCAACCTGTTTCTTGATTAAAGCATCCAACTCTTTCTTGAAGCGGTTCGCTTCACTGGTCGAGTCTGCCGTTTCAATCTGCTTCTCAAGCTGCTCTGCATAAGCATCGTATTTGCCTAGTAACGGGGTGACATACTCGGTACGCATACGAGAAAGCGTACCCTCATTGTAACGGTGCAGGTAAACCAGGCACTCAAAAGCCTTCTGTTTGCCTGAGCTAAACAGCCAATAAATAGGGCGTTTTTTGTAAGTCTTCAGGTGGTCTTTGTAGAACTGAGTCGATAAATAACGGCGAATCGTCTCCAGTGCTGATTCTGATTTCTTCGGTTTAATGGCGTTGAGACATAGTGATTCGGCGACGAAATCCAAGTTTTCTTGCAGATGATCATCACCCCAAACAACTTGAACAAACTCACGGAACCGGTTGGTAGCATCATCTTTGAACCATTCTTGGTCGGTTAATGGAATGATTCCATCTTCATCAGCTGAGAAGGTTTTGTAGGCACCATGTGAGACAAACTTGTCAAAATCTTCGTTGGCTGAATTGGCGTAAACTAAACCTTGTTGATCTAGCGAGTAACGCCCCATCATGCAACCTAAAGCAAAACTTAACAAAGAGCTAAGACAAGATGACTTAAACACCGCTGATTCTTTGCCAATGTCACAGCTCATGGGGTTTGACATTAGAGTAAGGTCATTTACTGTGAGCTCAGATCTTTCAGTCTTGTACTCACTGCAAACGGCTGAATCTATTCGATTTTCTATTTCAAGGGCAGTTTCTGCTCTCAATTTTAATTTTGCTATTAGATCAAGATAATGATCGGCGATAGTACCTGTCTTAATATTTGAAAGTAACATATGAGAATTAAAATCCCATGATGTTTCAAATGAGTCCCAATCGTTCTTATGAATGTTGATTATAGTGTCAACGTCAACGCTATTAATGTTAATTGGTCTCACAGGAACCTTACCTACATGCCCAACTTCATACTTAAATGTTTCGCTAACGACTCCAAGAATGGTTTTACAAACTGAACTATTCAGAATAGCCATGAGACTATTTCTATCTTTATCCGACTCGTAAAAAATTGCGGGCCCTACATGACCGAATATTTGACCAGACGGGTAGTACCTAAAAGAAGGCTTTCCACTTGATATTATTGACCAAGCGATCCCTGGCTTAAAATACAGTGATATATTTTTTATCGTTCTTGTAGGGCTTCCGTAGAGCTTTGCAGCGTAATTAAGTACTTCTTGTCCATCTGCCTCCCAATTTATAACGTGTTCGTTATTACCGTACCATCGACGATAGCTACCTCCTTTTTGAAATGGAACCCATTTTTTATTTTGATGTTCTGATGCATCCAGCGATAACTTTTCACGAGAAACTTCATACCATAATCTCAAGAATCGACCGTCGTCAGAAGTCGCCAATCCCTGCCTAGGCTTTGCCACTTTGTTAAGCAAAGGGAATTTTGTAAAACTCTCTTTCAACTCATCAGAAACCCAATATGAAATTGGCGTTCCTGGTATTCTCTTAAAATCCTGTGAGTTGACCTGGGCAAAACGATTTCCCTTGACTGGGAATTCTATTGGAATGCCATCTTCTGTAATATCATCGCTATCAACATGTAAATCCGTCATTCCGCAGCCAATTAATGAATTTAAATAGTGTGATCCAGCGATCATTTACAGCTTTTAGTGTCACAGATGTCTTGACCGTGATCCCTCGCTTTGATCTATTACTGCTATTTAACGGTCGCTTACTATGCCTACTCCTCAACCTGTCATCAAACGCCTCGATCATCTAGGGCTAATCGCTGCTTTCTGTCATCACCGTCATTCCGCAGCCAATTAATGAATTTAAATAGTGTGATCCAGCGATCATTTACAGCTTTTAGTGTCACAGATGTCTTGACCGTGATCCCTCGCTTTGATCTATTACTGCTATTTAACGGTCGCTTACTATGCCTACTCCTCAACCTGTCATCAAACGCCTCGATCATCTAGGGCTAATCGCTGCTTTCTGTCGTGAAGTTGGCTTACCAGATATTATCGACCGTATCATTCCTAAGTACTCCGAGCACAAGGTTTCACATGGTGATGCCGTCTTAGCGATGATCCTAAATGGGCTGGGTTTTCACAGTAGAACCCTGCATATGTTTTCCGACTTTTTCGAAACGAAGCCTGTTTCCAAATTGCTAGCCAAAGACATTGAAGCGCACCATTTAACGGATGATGTCCTTGGGCGCACGCTTGATGCTTTATATGAAGCGGATGTGTCCGCACTTTATCAAGCGATTGCTGAGCATGTTGTTGATAAACTGGGACTTAAAACGGACTCTGTCCATCTTGATATCACAAGCTTTCATGTTGATGGAGAATACGCCCAAGACGACGATATCAATGCGATTAAACTGGTAAAAGGCTACAGCCGAGACCACCGTCCAGAGCTAAACCAAGTGGTCCTTGAGCTGATTTGTGAAAATCAAGCAGGCCTGCCTGTTTACATGCAAGCACTCAGTGGTAACACCAATGATGCGAAGGCGTTTTCTGAGGTCACTAAGAAGCATATTCACTGTTTAAAAGCGGCTCAAAATAGTCGCTATTTTATCGCCGATGCCGCCCTGTACACGGAAGACAGCATTCGCTCTTTGGATGAACAAAAACAGAAATTCATTACTCGTGTGCCAATGACGATTAAGTCTGCCAAAGAAGCCTTGCTGGCGCTTAGACCTGAGCAGTTAACCCATATCGGTAACGGCTATTCAGGTTGCTGGATTGACGCTAACTATGGCGCTGTCACTCAAAAATGGTTGTTGGTTCATAGCGAGCAAGCGACGAAGCGAGAAGAAATAACGTTCTACAAGAACTTAGATAAAAATGCTGCCAAAGAGCTGAAAGCCCTGGGCCAACTTATGAAAAAAGAGTTTGCTTGTGCAATGGATGCCGAGCAGGCAATCGATGACTTTGCAAACCAATGTCACCTCATTGGCTTTGCACAAAAAACCATCATTAAAGAGGCTGTCTATGCGGGTCGCGGTCGCCCTAAAAAGGGGGCTAAGCCAACGGGATACCGCTACTTTATTGATGCCACGCCTTATACCGATCTAGATAAAGTGAAACTGGCTAAGCTTAAAGTGGGTATGTTTATCCTTGCTACCAACGATACTGACAGTACGGATCTGACCATGGCTGCATTGCTTGAACATTACAAATCCCAACAAAAAGTAGAGCGCGGCTTTCGTTTTTTGAAAAGCCCCGAGTTTTTAACGTCTTCGATCTTCTTAAAAAAACCTCAACGCATTGAGGCTCTGCTCATGATAATGACGCTTAGCCTTCTTGTTTACGCAAGTCTAGAGCACAAAATCAGAGAGCAACTTAACAAGACAGAAGCGTTCTTCCCAAGCATGGTGAAGAACAAAACAACGACTAAACCGACGGCACGTTGGGTATTCTTAAAATTTGAAGGGATCGACACACTCGAACTCGACGGTCAGAGCTTCATTACCGGTGTACGAGAGCATCAACGACGATTGCTGAAATTGTTGGGTCAGTTATACGAAGCGGTTTATTCCTAAATTAGGTGCGGAAACTCGGTATACGGCATGGTGAAGAACAAAACAACGACTAAACCGACGGCACGTTGGGTATTCTTAAAATTTGAAGGGATCGACACACTCGAACTCGACGGTCAGAGCTTCATTACCGGTGTACGAGAGCATCAACGACGATTGCTGAAATTGTTGGGTCAGTTATACGAAGCGGTTTATTCCTAAATTAGGTGCGGAAACTCGGTCATAAAACGATTATCCAAGTTATACTTTTAAGCTTATCGATGGGTATTTTCACCGGGTGCAAAGAAAAGGCAATCAACCCTGAAAATGACATTCCTTTATTCAAAGAGTTCATTGAAGAGAACATTAATAAAGTTGCCGATGATCCCTATATATCGAGCACACTCAGGCCTGATGATGAAATGTATGAGGTTCTCCTTAATTTACAGCGTGGAATTCCGTGGGATGAAAAAATACAGCAGCGTTTTTYTAAGCTTATGTCTAAAGGTAATGAAAATGCCATGATCATCAAGGCTCGGTCTGGATTATTAAATATCGAGAAACGCAGCTATTGGGCATCAGTACTAACAGACTTGATGGAGAAGGGAAACCCCTATGCAGCCTACTGGTTGTCAAGCAAGAGTAATATTTGTCATATGTATCTTGGCTCTCGTAATTTAGGGAATAAAGTAGCGAAAGATCTTGGCTTAGACACCTCTTACGAAAATAAATATTGCACCGAGGAAATCTACCAAAAAGCGGTCGAGGGGTTTAAAAAACTCGCAGCACAAGGCGATCTGCGTGCTCAGTATTTTTTGTTAAAAGACCAAGGCCTTGATAAGTCCGTAGAAAAGCGTGAGGAATACATTAAAGAAGTGATCCGATTCGCAGAAGCACATTATTATAAACCRATAATGGACTATCTTTATACATTAAAAAAGCCGGGACATAGAGGGCTAGAATTTCGCTCAGAAAAACTAAAAAACTTTGGTATGGATCTCTACAGAGTAGCAAGTAATAACTATTATACTCCTGCTATAGGGAACTTGATGGTTCATGAAACGAATAATAAAGAACTCTTTAATAGAATGAAAATGGATCTCTACAGAGTAGCAAGTAATAACTATTATACTCCTGCTATAGGGAACTTGATGGTTCATGAAACGAATAATAAAGAACTCTTTAATAGAATGAAAATAGCAGGAGGGAAATATTATTTTCTAGCGGTAGCCTTAGCGAGAAGCAATGAGTTGACGGATAAAGAGAAGTTTTGTCATGCGCTATTATATGAAAACTTATTTAATAGCACTCGTTACTTCGTATATCATGGCGATTGGCCTAAAAAAAGTGATTACGATGAGAGTATCTGTGAAATAGATAAGGAAGTCGCCGAGATGAAGCCAATGATTTATATTGATTACTTCACTAAAAGCGATAATTGGGGACAAGGCTGATTTTATGTTCGGCTGATACTGGAGTGTTCCGAACTCAAAGTTTTCTCCCCGTTTTGATTTGACATCCTAAATATCCTGCCCAGTGAGTGATACAACACTTGCTGGGCGGTAGCGTTGCTTAGCTTTAAAACGTTATGGTATCTGTCAGCCTAGACACAACTATCTGTTGGACACAGCCCTATGATGCGTCATAAAACGATTATCCAAGTTATATTTTTAAGCATATCGATGAGTTTCCTCTCCGGTTGCAAAGAAAAGGCGATCAGCCCTAAAGATGACATTCCTTTATTCAAAGACTTCATTGAGGAGAACATTAATAAAGTTGCCAATGATCCTTATATATCGAGTACAGTAAAGCCTGATGATGAGATGTATGACTTGATGCTAATGCTGCAGCGTGGTGATTGGAGTCAAACAACTTGGGATGAGATGGACTCTTTGATGAAAAAGGGCGTAGAGAATGCCAAAATAATCTATGCACGTACAAAAATAGATGAGATTTATAAACGAAGTGAAGCCACTGCGATACTGACTGAATTGATGAGAAAAGGGAACCCTTATGCGACTTACTGGTTATCTAGTAAAAGTAACTTATGCCTTTCTTATCTTTCATCAGAACATTTTGGCAACAAAGTAGCAAAAGGCTTAGATACCTCTTATGAAAATAAATATTGCACCGAGGAGATCTATCAAAAAGCTGTCGAGGGCTTCAAAAAGCTTGCAGCAGAAGGCGTTCTTCATGCCCAATATTTCTTGCTGAAAGATAAAGGTCTTGATAAATCGGTAGAAAAGCGTGAGGAATACATTAAAGAAGTGATCCGATTCGCAGAAGCGCATTATTATAAGCCAATGATGGACTATCTTTATACATTAAAAAAGCCGGGACATAGAGGGCTAGAATTTCGCTCAGAAAAACTAAAAAACTTTGGTATGGATCTATACAGAGTAGCAAGTAATAACTATTATACTCCTGCTATAGGGAACTTGATGGTTCATGAAACGAATAATAAAGAACTCTTTAATAGAATGAAAATGGCAGGAGGGAAGTATTATTTCTAGCGGTAGCCTTAGCGAGAAGCAATGAGTTGGCTGATAAAGAGAAGTTTTGTCATGCGCTATTATATGAAAACTTGTTTAAGAGTACTCGTTACTTCGTATATC